>DATFVL010000251.1 GCA_035260325.1 Candidatus Methylomirabilota bacterium
TGCGCTCCAGGACGCGGCCCAGGAGTGCATCGGCGGCCGCCCCAGGGTGTCGATCGTCGTCGACGACGCCCACGTCGAGAGCGCGCCGCCGCCGAGGCGGGCGGCGACCGGGGGCACCGCCGAAGGGCTGAACCCGCGTTACACGTTCGACACCTTCGTCGTCGGCTCCTCGAACCAGTTCGCGCAGGCCGCGTCCCAGGCGGTTGCGGAACTCCCGTCGCGCGCCTACAACCCTCTCTTCATCTACGGCGGGGTCGGGCTCGGGAAGACCCACCTCCTCCACGCCGTCGGCCATCAGAGCACCCGGCTCTTCCCCGGGATGTCGGTCGCCTACCTCTCGTCCGAGCGCTTCACGAACGAGCTCATCAACGCGATCCGCTACGACCGGACCGCCGAGTTCCGCGCGCGCTACCGGACGATCGACCTCCTCCTGATCGACGACATCCAGTTCATCTCGGGCAAGGAGCGGACGCAGGAGGAGTTCTTCCACACCTTCAACGACCTCTACGAGTCGCGGAAGCAGATCATCGTGTCGAGCGACTCCTCGCCGAAGGAGATCCCCGAGATCGAGGAGCGGCTGCGGTCGCGCTTCGAGTGGGGTCTGATCGCCGACATCCAGCCGCCGGACTTCGAGACCCGCGTCGCGATCCTGAAGAAGAAGGCCGCCCTCGAGCGCGTGCGGCTGGCCGACGACGTCGCCTACCTGATCGCGAGCCGGATCAAGTCGAACATCCGCGAGCTCGAGGGCTCGCTCACGCGGATGATCGCCTTCTGCGCGCTCACGGGGCGCGAGATGTCGGTGGAGCTCGCGCAAGAGGTCCTGGGCGAGCTCTGGGGCGAGGAGGAGAAGGTCATCACGATCGAGCAGATCCAGCGCAAGGTGTGCGACTTCTTCGGGATCAAGCTCTCGGACCTGAAGGCCCAGAACCGGACGAAGGCGGTCGCCTTCCCTCGCCAGATCGCGATGTACCTCGCGCGGCAGCTCACCCACGCCTCGCTCTCCGAGGTGGGCCGGGCCTTCGGCGGCAAGGATCACACGACCGTCCTCCACGCGGTGGGCAAGGTGCAAACACTGCTGCAGGAAGACCCCAAACTGCGCAAGACGATCGACGGGCTTATCCAGGGCATCACCCTGTGATCCACAGATCTCCCCGGGGCCTCCACATCGTTGTCCCCGGGCTCCTGGATCCAGAAACCCCGGCGGCGTCACGGGTTGGCACCTACGAGCCCCATCCACACCGCCGATTTCCTACTACGCCTACGCAGTTGTATTTCTTTCCTTTCACACAACGGAGAACTGCATGGAAGTAGTGCTCGATCGCGATCAGTTCCTCAGGGGCCTGCAGATGGTGCAGAACATCGTCGAGCCTCGCCAGACGCTGCCCATTCTGGCGAACGTGCTCGTGGAGGCCGATGGGGAGACCGTACGCCTCACGGCCACCGACCTCGAGGTGGGCGCGCGCGCGTCGGTGCCGGCGAAGGTGGCGGGGAAGGGCGTGATCACCGTGTCCGCGCGCAAGCTCACCGAGATCGTGAAGGAGCTCCCGGCAGCCGCGGTCGCCCTGAAGGTGACCGAGAACGCGGGCGTCACGCTGCGATGCGCCGGCGCGACGTACAAGCTCGTGGGGCTCGCGGCCGATGACTTTCCTCCGGTCGTGCCCGCCTCGCCCGAGGCATGGGTGAGCCTCGAGGCGAAGACGCTGCGCGAGATGCTCGCCCAGACGAGCTTCGCCGTGTCTCACGACGAGACGCGGTACGCGCTGAACGGTGTGCTCTTCGCGCTCCAGGGCAAGGACCTCCAGATGGTCGCGACCGACGGGCACCGGCTGGCGCTTGCCAAGCGTAGCCTCGGACGCGGGGTCGGAGCGGTGACGGGAATCGTGCCTCGGAAGGCGGTGACCGAGATCACGCGAGTCCTGGGCGGGAGCGAGGACGTCCAGATCGCGATCACCGAGAACCAGTTCGTCCTCCAGATGCCGAACTTCGTGATGACGGCACGCCTGATCGAGGGTCAGTTCCCGAACTACGAGGCGGTGATCCCGAAGGCCCACACGAAGCGTCTCGTGATCGCGCGCGGCGCGCTGACGGCGGCGCTCCGCCGCGTGTCCGTGATGGCCGAGGAGCGCAACAAACCGGTCAAGTTCACTCTGGCGCCGGCCTCGCTGCGGCTCTCGGCATCGAGCCAGGACCTCGGAGAGGCGGAGGAAATCCTGGACGTCGAGTACGCCGGTGAGGAGCTCGTGATCGGGTTCAACTCGCGGTACTTGCTCGACGCGATTGCGGCTCTGGAGAGGGACCAGGTCGCGTTCGATCTGAAGGATGCGCAGAGCCCCGGCGTCATTAAAAGCCTCGAAGAGGAGGGGTACCTCTGTGTTATAATGCCTATGCGTATATAGAAGGCATTTTAGCCTTATAAAACAGGAGTTTATCAAGGGTGCAGGTGGGCTGGATTCACGTCGTTGATTTTCGTAATTACCGCACCCTGGAGTACGGTCCTGGCCCGCGTCTGAACGTCCTGATTGGCCCCAACGCGCAGGGCAAAACGAACCTTCTCGAGGCCCTCGGGATGCTCGTGGCGGGTCGCTCCTTCCGCACGCCGCGGGCCGCCGAGATCCCGCGCTGGGGCGCCGAGGCGGCCACGCTCACGGGCGAGCTGGTACGCGGCGAGGGCTCGGGCGCCCGCCGCGACGTGCGCCGAACGCTCTCGAGGCAGGATGACGGCCGCTGGCAGCACGCCGGCGAGTCCGTGGAGTGGGCGCGGGCGATCGCGTTCGGCTGGCAGGACCTCGAGATCGTCAACGGCGCGCCCGGCGCGCGCCGCAGCTTCATGGACGGCTTCGCGGCGCGTCTCTATCCGACGCACCTTGCGGCGCTCGTGCGTTACCGGCAGGTGCTCGCGCGGCGAAACCGGCTCCTGCAGCAGCGCGCGTCCGCCGACGACCTGGCCGCGAGGCTCGAGCCCTGGAACGAGCAGCTCGCGGCCGTCGGGATGGAGCTGGTGGACCGGCGGCGAAAGGCCGTGGCGGCGCTGCAGACCGAGCTCGCGCGCGTCTTTGGCGCGCTCTGCACGGCGCGCTCCAAGGTCGAGGTGCGCTATCGGACCGCGCTCGGTGAGTCGTCCGAGCCCGCGGCGCTCCTCGCGGCCCTCCACCGGGCGCAGCGCGCGGAGATCGTGCGCGGTCAGACGCTGGTCGGGCCGCATCGCGACGACCTCGCGATCGAGATCGACGGTGTGGACGCCCGGGCCTTCGGCTCGCGCGGGCAGCAGCGGCTCGTCGCGCTGGCCCTGCGGCTCGCGGAGGTGCTGCCGGTCGCCGAGGCGGCCGGGACCGCGCCGGTCCTGCTGCTGGACGACGCGCTGTCCGAGCTCGACGGGGGCGTGCGCGAGCAGGTGCTCCGCGAGCTCGGCGCCGCCGAGCAGGTCTTCCTGACGAGCCCCGAGCCGCTGGCGGTGCCGGGCGCCGCCGTCTTCCGCGTGAACGCGGGAGGAGTCGCAGCCGCATGAGCGCCGAGACCTACACGGCGAGCGACATCAAGGTCCTGGAGGGCCTCGAGGCCGTCCGCAAGCGCCCCGCGATGTACATCGGGGACACGGGTGCCTACGGGCTCCACCACCTCGTGTACGAGGCGGTGGACAATGCCGTGGACGAGGCGCTGGCGGGGCATTGCGACTCGGTCAAGGTCATCCTCCACTCGGACGGCTCGTGCTCCGTCGGCGACAACGGGCGCGGCATCCCGGTGGATCTCCACAAGGAGAGCGGCAAGTCGGCCGCCGAGGTCGTCCTGACGGTGCTGCACGCCGGCGGGAAGTTCGATCACTCGGCGTACAAGGTCTCCGGCGGCCTCCACGGCGTGGGCATCTCGGTCGTGAACGCGCTCAGCGAGTGGCTCGAGGTCGAGATCCGCCGCGGCGGCAAGGTCTGGGCGCAGCGCTACGAGAAAGGCGGCGTGCCGACCGGCCCGCTCACGGCCGGCGAGAAGACCACGAAGCACGGCACGATCATCCGCTTCAAGCCCGACGCGACGATCTTCGAGGAGACGGCGTTCTCCTTCGACACGCTGTCGAACCGCCTGCGCGAGCTCGCGTTCCTGAACCGCGGCCTCAAGATCGTCATCGAGGACGAGCGCGACGGGCGGAGCCACACGTTCCTCTACAAGGGCGGCATCGTCGAGTTCGTCAAGCACCTGAACCAGAACAAGACGCCGATCCACCCGAAGGTCCTCTACTTCGAGGGCAAGAAGGGGGACATCGAGGTCGAGGTCGCCCTCCAGTACAACGACGGCTACCAGGAGGCCGTGTTCTCGTTCGCGAACAACATCAACACGCGCGAGGGCGGCACGCACCTCACGGGGTTCCGCGCGGCGGTGACGAGCCGGATCGCCGCCTACGCGGAGGCGAACGGCTTCCTCAAGGGCTTCAAGGGCGGGGTCAGCGGTGACGACGTGAAGGAGGGGCTCACGGCCGTCGTCTCCGTCCGGCTGCCCGAGCCGCAGTTCGAGGGCCAGACGAAGGCCAAGCTCGGCAACACGGACCTCAAGGGCCTCGTCCAGCAGATCGTCAACGACAAGCTCGCCGAGGCCTTCGAGGAAGATCCCACGACGGCGCGCAAGATCGCCGACAAGTGCGTGCGCGCGGCCCAGGCGCGCGAGGCGGCGCGGAAGGCGCGCGAGCTGACCCGCAAGGGCGGGCGCGACGACGAAGGGTTGGCCGCCAAGCTGGCCGACTGCTCGGAACGCGACCCACAGTACCGCGAGCTGTTCCTCGTGGAGGGCGACTCCGCCGGCGGCTCGGCGAAGCAGGGGCGCGACCGCCGGACCCAGGCCGTCCTGCCTCTCCGGGGCAAGATCATCAACTCGGAGAAGGCGCGCTACGACAAGGTCCTCTCCCACAACGAGATCCGGCTGCTCATCTCGGCGATGGGCACGGGCATCGGCACGGAGGAGTTCGACCTCACGAAGCTCCGCTATCACAAGATCATCCTGATGACCGACGCCGACGTGGACGGCGCCCACATCCGCACGCTGCTCCTGACCTTCTTCTTCCGTCACATGAATCAGGTGATCGAGGCGGGCCATCTCTTCATCGCGCAGCCGCCGCTCTTCAAGGTGAAGAAGGGCAAGGTCGAGAAGTACCTCATGTCCGAGCGCGAGTTCGAGGAGTTCTTCCTGGCCGCGTGGGTCGCGGCGGCGCGGGTGAAGGTGCCGGGGACGAAGGCGCCGCTGACGGGCGAGCCGCTGCTCGAGCTGCTGCGCGCGGTGTCCGAGTCCCGGGCGGTCTTCGGCAAGCTCGTCAAGCGCGGCGTGCCGGGGCCGATCCTGGCCGAGCTGCTGCGCGCGAAGTTCCGCGGCACCAAGCGCGGCGTCGGCCACGCCGAGATCGGCGAGGCGATCAAGACGGCCGCGGCCTCGGTGAACGGCTACAGCATCGGGGTGACGCCGGGCGACAACGGCGACGGGCACACCGTGACGATCGCGGGCCCGCCCACCGTCACGTTCAGCACCGACGTCTTCAAGTCGGCGGATTACGCGACGCTCTTCGATCTGTGGGAGAAGGTCGGGGCGGCGGCGAAGGGGCCGACGACGCTCATCGACGAGGCCGGCCGCGAGACGCCCGTGAAGAGCCTCGACGAGCTGTGGCGCGTGGCGCTCGGCCGCTCGCGCGAGGGCGCGTCGTTCCAGCGGTACAAGGGCCTCGGCGAGATGAACCCGGAGCAGCTCTGGGAGACCACGATGAACCCGGAGACGCGCACCCTCCTCAAGGTGACGCAGGAGGACGCGGTGGGCGCCGACCAGGTGTTCACGGTCCTCATGGGTGACGCGGTCGAGCCGCGCCGCGAGTTCATCGAGAAGTACGCCCTGGACGTCGCGAACCTCGATATCTAGCCTCGGAGAGAGATGCCGAACGAGCGGCAGGTGCCGGTTCCGATCGAAGAGGAGATGCGGAAGTCCTATCTGGACTACGCCATGTCCGTCATCGTCGGGCGGGCGCTGCCGGACATCCGCGACGGCCTCAAGCCCGTGCACCGCCGCGTGCTCTTCGCGATGCAGGACCTCGGCCTCGCGTGGAACCGGGCCTACAAGAAGTCCGCCCGCGTCGTCGGCGAGGTCCTCGGGAAGTACCACCCCCACGGCGACTCGCCCGTCTACGAGGCCCTCGTCCGCATGGTGCAGGAGTTCTCCCTCCGGTACCCGCTCGTGGACGGGCAGGGGAACTTCGGCTCGATCGACGGCGACCCGCCGGCGGCGATGCGCTACACCGAGACGCGCCTCGCGAAGATCGCCCACGAGATGCTGGCCGACATCGACAAGGAGACCGTCGACTTCTCGCCCAACTTCGACGAGTCGCTCCAGGAGCCCACCGTCCTCCCGACGCGGATCCCGAACCTCATCGTCAACGGCTCGGCGGGCATCGCGGTGGGCATGGCCACGAACATCCCGCCGCACAACCTCGGCGAGGTCGTGGACGCCCTCGTCATGCTCGTGGACAACCCGGGGACGACGATCCCGGAGCTGATGAAGACGATCAAGGGCCCGGACTTCCCGACGCGCGGCTACATCTACGGCACCGCCGGGATCGCCGATGCGTACACGACCGGGCGGGGCACGATCACGCTCCGCGCCAAGGCGCACGCCGAGAAGATGCGGGGCGGGCGCGAGGCGATCATCATCACCGAGCTGCCGTACCAGGTGAACAAGGCGAGCCTGATCGAGAAGATCTCCGAGCTCTCCCGCGAGAAGAAGATCGAGGGGCTGTCCGAGATCCGCGACGAGTCGAACCGGGAAGGCATCCGCGTGGTCCTCGAGCTCTCGCGCGGCGAGATCCCACAGATCGTGATGAACCAGCTGTACAAGCACACGCAGATGCAGACGACGTTCGGGATCATCATGCTCGCGCTGGTCGACCGACGCCCCGAGGTCGTCAATCTCAAGACGATGCTCGAGGCGTTCGTCCGCTTCCGGCGCGAGATCGTCACGCGGCGCACGCGCTTCGACCTGACGCGCGCCGAGGAGCGGGCGCACATCCTCGCCGGCCTCCGAAAGGCGGTCGAGCACCTCGACGTGGTGATCCGGTTGATCCGCCAGGCCGAGAGTCCCGACGCGGCCAAGGACGCGCTGATGTCGCGGCTCGAGCTCTCGGAGGTCCAGGCGCGCGCGATCCTGGACATGCGGCTCCAGCGCCTCACGCAGCTCGAGCGCCACAAGGTGGTCGAGGAGCACGAGCAGACCCTCGCGCTCATCGAGGAGCTCAAGGGCATCCTGGCCTCGGACGCGAAGCTCATGGCGATCATCCGGAAGGAGCTCCTCGCGATCAAGGAGGAGTACGGCGACGAGCGCCGCACCGAGATCGTCACCGAGACGACCGAGCTGACGATCGAGGACCTGCTCGCCGACGAGGAGATGGTCGTCACGATCACGCGCTCGGGCTACATCAAGCGCACGCACGTCGAGGCGTACCGGAGCCAGCGGCGCGGCGGCAAGGGCGTGACGGGCATGGAGACGAAGGAGGAGGACATCGTCGAGGACCTCTTCGTCGCCACCACGCACTCCTACCTCCTCTTCTTCACGACGCTCGGCAAGGTCCACTGGCTCAAGGTGCACGAGATCCCCGAGGGCGGGCGCCAGGCGAAGGGCAAGGCGATGGTCAACCTCCTGTCGCTCGGCGAGGGCGAGGGCGTCGCCACGTGCGTGCCGGTGCGCGACTTCGCCGCGGGCGGCGGCTACGTCCTCTTCGCGACCAAGCAGGGGAAGGTCAAGAAGACCGAGCTCGACGCGTACTCGCACCCGCGCGCCGGCGGCATCCAGGCGATCGGGCTGGACGACGGGGACACGGTGATCACGGCTCGGCGCACCGACGGGCAACGCGAGGTGATGATCGCGACCAAGCTCGGCATGATCATCCGCTTCTCGGAGGAGGAAGTGCGCCCGATGGGCCGCGCCGCCGCCGGCGTGAAGGGCATCGAGGTCGAGGAGGGCGATGAGGTCATCGCGGCCGACGTCGTGCAGGAGGGCGCCCTGATCCTCACGGTGACCGAGCGCGGCTACGGCAAGCGCACGCCGCTCGACGAGTACCGCCTGCAGGGGCGCGGCGGGAAGGGGATCATCGACATCAAGACGGGCGGCCGCAACGGCACCGTGGTCGGTATGGTCCAGGTGCGCGAGGGCGACGACGTCCTGGTCGTCACCACCAAGGGCAAGCTGATCCGCTTCCACGCCGCCGACGTCAGCGCCCAGGGCCGCAACACGATGGGCGTGCGCATCATCGACCTGGAGCCCGACGACCGGGTCGGCTCGATCGCCCGCGTCGAGGCCGAGCAGGCGCCCGTCGAAGCGCCGTAGCGACGTGCTGGATCTGCGCCTGATCCGCGCGGAGCCCGAGGCGGTCGCCCGGGCGCTCGCCGACAAGGGCGGCGCCGCCCTGATCCCGGAGATCCTGGCCCGCGACGACGAGCGCCGCCGGCTCATCCGGGAGGCCGAGGACCTCAAGGCGCTCCGCAACCGCGCCTCGGAGGCCATCGGCCAGGCCAAGCGCCGCGGCGAGGACGCCACCGCCGAGCAGGCGCGCATGCGCGAGGTCGGCGACCGCGTCAAGGCGCTCGACGCCGAGCTGAAGGTCGTCGACGAGGCGATCGAGGCGTTGCTCCTCCAGGTCCCCAACGTTCCCCACTCCTCGGTCCCGCCCGGCAAGAGCGACGCGGACAACGTCGAGGTCCGGCGCTGGGGAACGCCGCGGGAGTTCGCGTTCACGCCCCGGCCCCACGAGGAGGTCGGCGAGGCGCTCGGGCTGCTCGACATGGAGCGCGCCGCGCGGATCGCGAAGTCGCGCTTCGCGGTGCTGTGGGGCGAGCTGGCGCGCCTCGAGCGCGCGCTCGCGCGGTTCATGCTCGACCTGCACACGCGCGAGCACGGCTACACGGAGGCCTGGGTACCGCACCTCGTCAGCGCCGAGACGATGCTGCGGACCGGACAGCTGCCGAAGTTCGAGGAGCAGCTGTTCAAGACCATCGAGGCCGACGAGGGCCGCGCGCTCTACCTCATCCCGACGTCCGAGGTGTCGCTGACGGCGCTCCACGGCGGGGAGGTCCTGTCCGAGCGCACGCTCCCGCGCCGCTACACCGCCTTCACGCCGTGCTATCGCCGGGAGGCCGGCACCCACGGCAAGGACATGAAGGGCATCTTCCGCAACCACCAGTTCGACAAGGTGGAGCTGGTGAAGATCACGACCCCGGCGCGCTCCTACGACGAGCTGGACGCGATGGTGGGCGAGGCCGAAGCGGTGCTCCGGCGCCTCGAGCTCCCGCACCGGGTGGTGGAGCGCTGCGTCGCCGACCTCGGGTTCAGCGCCGCCAAGGGCTACGACCTCGAGGTGTGGCTGCCGGGACAGGGCAGGTATCGTGAGATCTCCTCGTGCTCGAATTACGCCGACTTCGGCGGCCGGCGGGCGGACATCCGCTACAAGCCCGAGGACGGCGGCAAGCCGGAGTTCTGCCACACGCTGAACGGCTCCGGGCTCGCCGTCGGTCGGACGCTGATCGCCGTGCTCGAGAACGGCCAGGAGGCCGATGGGACGGTCACGATCCCCCAGGCGCTCCGGCCCTACATGGACGGGCTCGCCCGTCTCTCGCGTGTCGCGACGTCGTAGCGCCCTCGCCGCGCTCGTCGTGGTCGTCGGGCTCGCGGGCTCGGCGCTCGCCCAGACCGAGACCCGGCGCGCCCCGGCCAACGATCCGTCCACGATCCTGGGCAACGCGCTCTTCACGATCCACAACCGGCTCGTGAGCCCCGAGCCCGAGTTCACGGTGTCGCGGAGCGGCACGGGATGGGCCGTCGAGGTCCCCGACCGGCCCTCGGAGCTCTACGCGGCCCCGCTCGGTGCACGCGCGCTCGTTCTCGGCGGCAGGGAGCGCAAGACCTGCACGATCACGCTTGCGCGCGCGTCATCAGGCGTAAAGTAAAGCCCGGCCTCCGCACGGAGGGCTAGCCTCAATTGGTAAGGCAGCGGACTTGAAATCCGCGGGGGCGCAAGCCCCATGGGGGTTCGAATCCCTCGCCCTCCGCCACTAAATCACGACCGTAGCGAGACTGCTCGCATCGAGGAGCACGAGGCTTTCATGCGCACGGATCGGCGTACGGGCGCAGCGCGTCGAGCAGTGATGCGTCGCGCGTGAAAGCGTAGACCACCTGCCGCGTCGGATTGTGAGGCGACAGGCGGAACAGATGATCGAACGGGGGACGGAATCTCCAGATGCTGTACGTGCGGTCGCGCAGGCGATCCGCACAGGTTTCGAACACGGCCCCCGTTTCTCCTGCGCTTGGCTCAGGCTCGATGAACACCAAGTTGCGAACGGTCTCCGCGAGCTCGTCGAGCTTGGCAGGAAATCGCTCGTGCATCATCGCGCGCCGCTCACGGGGATCCATCGTGAGATAGCCGGGGATCGACGCCCCGCTCTCCCGCCATGGAAGCAGTGTCTCGAACGTGGCTGACCGGTCTCGCGGCGGGCTCGAACCACACGGCGTCCACATCGGCCCGCGTGAGCCGGAAGAAGTCGATGCGGAGCAGGCGCTTCCGCGTCGCGACGTCGAGGCTTCCTTCCGGAAGATTCACCCACGCGGTGTCCTCGTCAGGCAGGTCGGTTCCGGCACACTGGATGCCGACCGCCGCAAGATAAAAGATGTACCGTCCGTTCGCGTAGCCGACCTGGAATGCACGGCCGACACCTGCTGCCGCGAACCATCGTGCGAGCACGAACGACGTCTGGTGCCCGCGCTCGAGGATGGGCTTGTTCGGTTTCTCGACGTCGAATGCGCGCGCGGCCGCACGCAGCCGCCGGTACTCGGAGCTCCGGAACAGGGAATGCCGGACGGCGAGGTCGGGCCATGGCTCGATCCTGAGCAAGGCGCGGAGACGGGCCTTCGCCCGGGCGGACAAGCGTGCCTTGAGAGCGGGGGGAACGCAGCGCCGCAGGAGGGCGGCGATGTCGGCGATCACAGCGGCCACAATATACCGAATGCCGCAGTCGTGACGGCGTTAGGGTCGTGGGGGCCACCCCCCGGCATCGGGCAGGGAGGCCGAGCGGATTTCTCGTGGCGGTAGTTTAGGAAACGAAAACGCCCGTTCGAATGAGGGCTTATTGCGAGCGAAAGAATCCGAGCCTTATTTATAAGGTCATTCTTTGCTCGTTTTGACCGAAAGACGGCGTGCCCCGTTCGAGGCCTATCGTCGCTCCGCCGCCGGCTCGACCCCCTGCTGACTCGTCGGATCCTGCTCGATCCGCGTCCGTGAGGACGCATAACGGGCGCGCATGCCCCAATTGAAGGAAAGACACGCAGAGTCGTTCGTGGTCCTGACGCTCTTCTTCCTGTCGGGTTGTTCCGGGCTGATCTACGAGGTCGTCTGGCTGCGGATGCTCGTCAGGGCGTTCGGAAGCACGACATTCGCCACGAGCACCATCCTGGCGGTGTTCATGTCCGGGCTCGCGGCGGGGGCCTGGCTCGGCGGCCTCCGATCCAGGACCGCTCCCGCTCCGCTGCGCTCCTACGGAATCGTCGAGCTCGGCCTCGCCGTGGCGGCGGCCCTGGCGACGTGGGGCGGCCGAGAGCTGCCGAACGTCGTGGCGGCCTTCTGGTCCGAGCAAGGCGCGGCGTCGGCGATGGTGATCGTCCTTCGTGCGAGCCTCAGCTTTCTCATCCTCTTCGTCCCGACGCTTCTCATGGGAGCGAGTTTCCCGCTGCTCGCGGAGCATTTCTCGCGGGCGCGAAACGGCACAAGGACGCCCGGGTGGGACCGAGCCGCGCTGCTCTACGGCGTGAACACGGTGGGCGCGGTGGCCGGCGTGATCTATTCCGGGTTCCTCGCCATCGGGACGCTCGGGGAAATCAAGACCGTTGCGATCGCGGTGGCGATCAACGCGGCCGTGGGGGCCGGAGCGTTGGCGCTGGCGCGCAGAGCGCTGGCCCCCGCTCGAGCGCCTCGGGCCGACCGGGCGACGTCGGCGGGTCACGACGAGGCCGCCGCGACGCCGTTGGCTCGAGGGATCGTCTGGCTCGTCGCGCTGTCCGGCTTTTGTGCGCTGGCGCTCGAGGTGCTGTGGACTCGAATGCTCGTCCTCCTGGTCGGCACCTCGGTGTACGCGTTCTCGGCGATGCTGGCCTGCTACCTGGTCGGGATCGGAATCGGCAGTCTCGTCTCGGCGCGGTGGATGGGGTTCGACCGGCGTCGCGCGTCGACGTTCTGCGCGCTCCAGGTGGCCGCCGGCCTCCTAGCGGCCGCGACCCTCGAGCTGTACCTCACGCAGGGCATGGCCCGGCTCGACGGAGCGTACCTGTATTCGCCGATCCAGTCGGCGAAGGATTTCCTGGCGCTCTTCGGGTTGAGCGCGGGCATCATCATCCCGGTCACCCTCGTGTACGGGATGATGTTCCCGCTGGCGATCCAGATCGCCGATACCCGCGCCGCCGGCACCAGCGTCGGGAGGATCTACGCGTTCAACACCGTGGGCTCCGTGCTCGGCTCGCTCGCCTGCGGCTTCGTGCTCATCCCGGCCCTGGGCACCCGCACCACGCTCTATCTCGTGGCTTTCGTCCATATCGCACTGGGATTGATCGGCGCCTCGCTGAACCGCAGCGCCGTGCTGAAAAAGGTCGCGCTCGCGGGCATGGTGCCGGTCGTGCTGCTCGCCGTCCTGCGACCCGACCCGTTCTTCGAGATCATCCAGGCGCGCCTGGCGAAGCGCGCCCCGGGCAAGGTGCTCTTCCACGACGAGGGACTGTCGGCGACGGTCACCGGATACGCGAGCCGGTACGAGACGCTGCTGCTGATCAACGGCGTCATCGTGTCCGGGATTGGCGCGCTCGGGACGCTCATGGCCGACATCCCGCTGCTCCTCCTCGCGCATCCCGAGCGGGCGCTGGTGATCTGTCTCAGGACCGGCAGCACCTTCCGCGCAGCCGTCGAGCACAACGTCGCGGTACACCGAGCGCGCGGGCGTCCGGGTGATCGTCAACGACGGGAGGAATTTCCTCCTGACGTCCGGCTCGAAATACGACGTGATCGTGGTCGACGGCAGCGCCCATTTACAGCGCGGGCACGGTGAATCTGTTCGCGCGGGAGTTCGTCGAGCTGGCCAGGAAGCACTTGACGCCCACGGGAATCCTCGCGCTCTGGGTGCCGCTGCCCTCGTTCGACGGCGACTTCTGGATGATCGCCAGGAACGTCACCGACACCTTCCCGCATACCCTGGCGTGGGCCGAGCCCCACTCGCCGATCATGGGTTTCCTTCTGCTCGGCTCGAACGCGCCTCTCGACCTCGACCCGGCGGTCATCACGCAACGAATGGTCGAACGGAAACGCCTGCGCCTGAACCCGTGGCTCACCCCGGACCTGTTCCACCCACGAAGGGTCATCACCGACGAGAGGCTGCGCCAGAACGCGGCCCGCTATCCGAACGTGACCGACGACTGGCCCTATACCGAATTCCCGCTGCCCGCCTTCCTGGACGGCGCTCCGCTCCGCTTCGATTCCGAGTTCGCGTTCAGATAGAGCGCGGGGAAAAAGCGCGGTGGCTCGCGGCCGGGGCGTCGAGTACTATAGCGCCCGGCGGCCTCGCTTCTGATCGCGGCGTCTCGGGTCGGCGATCAGCATCACCTCAGGCGGAGGGAGGTTCGGCATGAGGGGCATCGGCGGCATCAACCCGGACTGGGGTGTCACGCTCGTCCGCGTCATGACCGGCCTCGTCTTCGCGGTTCACGGGTTCCAGAAGTTCGCGGGCGGGCTCGGCGGCGTCACGGCCTTTTTCACGAAGCTCGCGATCCCGCTTCCGGGCGTGATGGCGCCCCTCATCGCGGGCCTCGAGCTGATCGGCGGCATCCTCCTGATCCTCGGCGTCGGGACGCGCGTGGTGGCGGCGCTCTTCACCGCGCAGATGCTCGTGGCGACCCTGTGGGTCCAGATCCCGCGCGGCGGCTGGAACGGGAGCGAGCTCGAGCGGATGCTGCTCGTCGCCGCGCTCCTGCTGGTCGTCGGCGGCCCCGGCGCCGCCGCGCTGGACAAGTTCTGGTGCGAGCGGCAGGACGCGGGGCGGGACGCGACCCGCCGGACGTAGAGGGCCCGATGGCGTCGAGCGAGGTGCTCTTCAATCCCTTCGCGCCCGAGTTCCACGCGGACCCGTATCCCCTCTATCACCGGCTGCGCGCCCGCGACCCGGTGCACCAGGCGCCCATGGGCTTCTGGGTCCTCACGCGATACGACGACGTCGTCACGGTCCTCCGCGACCCGCGCTTCGGACGCGACGGGTTCGAGCAGATCCTCGCCGCCGTCTACGGCGAGGACAGGGAATCAGGCCGGCTTCCGCGGTCGATGCTCTTCCGCGACCCGCCCGATCACACGCGCCTGCGCGCGCTCGTCAGCAAGGCGTTCACGCCGCGCGTGATCGAGGGGATGCGGGCGCACATCCAGGACATCGTCAACCGGCTCCTCGATCGGGTCGAAGGCGCCCGGCGGATGGACGTCATCGCCGACCTCGCCTATCCGCTGCCCGTCACCGTGATCTGCGAGATGCTCGGGGTGCCGACGGAGGACCAGGCCACCATCCGCCAGTGGTCGGCCGACGTCGCGCGAAGCTTGGACGCCCTCGGCGTGCCGGCGGAGGCCGAGATCGTGACGCGCGGGCGCGTGGCCCGCCAGGCGCTCGGCGACTACTTCCGCCGGCTCCTGCCCTCGCGCCGCAAGGATCCCAGGGACGACCTCCTGAGCCTGCTCATCGCCGCCGAGGAGCAGGGCGACAAGCTCAGCGAGGGCGAGCTGCTCGCCACCTGCATCCTGCTCTTCATCGCGGGGCACGAGACGACGGTGAACCTCATCGGCAACGGGCTCCTGGCGCTCCTGCATCATCCCGGAGAGCGTGCGCGGCTCAGGGACGAGCCCGCGCTGATCCAGAGCGCGGTCGAGGAGCTGCTCCGGTACGACAGCCCGGTGCAGCGCACGGCGCGGATCACGAACGCCGACGTCGAGGTGGACGGCCGCGCGATCGCGAAGGGCTCCATGGTCGTCGCCGCGATCGGCGCGGCCAATCGCGACCCGGCGCAGTTCCCGGATCCCGACCGCCTGGATCTCACGCGCCGGGAGAACCGTCACGTCGCCTTCGGCTACGGGATCCACTTCTGTCTCGGCGCGCCGCTGGCGCGTGTCGAGGGCCAGATCGCCCTGGGCACGCTCCTCCGCCGGATGCCGGATCTCGCGGTCGCCGGGACGCCGGCATGGCGGGAGTCGTCCACGCTGCGCGGGCTCAAGACGCTTCCGGTCGCGTTCTGAGGCGGCGCGTCAGCAGCGGGAATCGTCGGTGATGAGGAGTCGGAGCGTGCCGCTCGCCGGGTCGTACTCGAAGTCGTTTCCCGCGCACTGGAACTTCGGCGGCGACACGAGCAGCGAGAGCACGATGGCCTTGTCGGCGGGCCACCGGCCGTGCTCGGCCTGATAGTTCCGCACGAGACCCTGGACGGAGTCGAGCGTCGCCTGGTCGGCCGCGAGCTTGGATCGCTGGAGCGGGCGGTCCTCCTGGAGCTTCTCGAGGGTCTTCGCGGTGGAGCCGACGTAGCGCATGAGCAGCGCGCCCGCCAGCGCCACGACCACCAGCACGAGCAGGATCTCGATCACCCCGAACCCGCGCGCGCCGAGCCCGGACCGCCGGGTGCCCATACCGTGATGGCCTCCGACGCGAGTGTATCTCATCGCGACGGAGCCCCGGCGCGCGTGCTACCGTCGGCGCCGAGGAGGGACCCGCCATGGCAGATGCGAATCGCCTGCGCTATCTCCGCGTCGCCCTGATCGTCGTCGGCCTCATCTTCGTCCTCGGGATCTACCCGCTCGGCGTCGTGTGGCCCTCCGGCTGGCAGTGGGGCCAGGGGCATTCCCACTATCTGATGATGATCCTCGGCGTGTACGCGACGCTCGGGGTGTTCCTCCTGCTCGCCGCGAAGAACCCGGCGGCGCACGCGAGCCTCATCTGGTTCACGGTCTGGTCGAGTGTCGTGCACGCTGGCATCATGGCGGTCCAGGCCCTCACCGACGCCAGCGAGCGCGGGCACCTCCTCGGCGACGTCCCGGCGCTGCTGGTCGTGGCGATCGTCCTGGCGGTCTTGACGCCGCGAGCCGCCCACCGCTAGGCTCGCGCGGGAGGGAGAGGCGTGGTCATGATCGTCCCGGTTCATTCCTGTTTCGGCGCCCGCGTCGAGGGCGTGGATCTCGCGCGGCCGCTCGACGAGGCGTCGTTCTGGCGGATCTTCGAGGCGTTCCAGGAGTACTCGGTGCTGGTCTTCCCCGACCAGCGGCTCACGGACGAGCAGCAGATGGCCTTCAGCCGGCGCTTCGGTCCGCTCGAGGCGACGATCAAGTCGATCGGCCAGGAGCGACGGCTCCACGAGAACCTGGTCGACCTCTCGAACCTCGATCCCCAGGACGACGGCAAGCTGATGGGCTGGACGGACCGGCGCATGCTCTACCAGTCCGGGAACCAGCTCTGGCACACCGACAGCTCGTTCAAGCCCGTGCCCGCGATGGTGTCGCTGCTCTCAGGCCGCGAGGTGCCGCCGATCGGCGGCGAGACCGAGTTCGTGAGCATGCGCCACGCGTACGCGACCCTGCCGGAGGAGACGAAGCGACGGCTCGAGGGCAAGGTCACCGTGCACAGCATCCTCTACTCGCGGAGCACGATCGCGGAGGGCCTCTTCGACGCGGAGCACGAGAGGGACCTGCCGCCCGTCCGCCAGGCGCTCGTGCGCGCCAACCCCGCGAACGGCCGGAGGGCGATCTACATCGGGTCGCACGCGTGGTACGTCGAGGGCATGGCCTACGACGAGTCGCGCCGGCTGCTCGACGACCTCCTGGCCCACACGACGCGCCCCGAGCGCGTCTACCAGCACCGGTGGCGACAGTGGGACCTCGTGATGTGGGACAACCGCTGCGTGCTGCATCGCGGCCGGCCGTGGGACGCCGCGGTCCACCGGCGCGTCATGCGGCGGACGACGGTGGCCGGCGAGGGCCCGACGGCCGAACCGCCGTTCGCCAGCCGGACCGCCGTGTGGGACGGGACCGTCCCCGAAGGCGTCGGCGTCTAGCGTCAGCGGCCGACCCGGTGGGCGACACAGTGGACGAGCGCGACCGGCGTCCCGTCCTCGGTCGCGACGGTGACATCGAAGAACCCCGCCCGGCGTCCCTGCTTCTTCTCGTGCCCCTCGGCGACGAGGGTCGCGTCGGGCTTCACCGCGGCGAGGTAGCTGATCGTGACGCTCAGCGCCACCGCGTCCTCGCCGTGAGAGTTGCAGGCGGCGCCGAAGGCGACGTCGGCCAGCGAGAAGATGACGCCGCCGTGCGGGTGGCCCTGGAAGTTCAGCATGTGGGGCTGGAGCGTGAGGCTCACGCGGCAGTACCCGCGTCGCAGGTCAAGGTACCGGATGCCGAGGGCGCGCGCCCACGGATCGTTCTCGACGCGCGCGCGGAGCTCGGCGGGAATCACGGGGTAGTCGGACGCGCTCACAGGCTCCCATGGTACAACTTGTGCCCGTGACGCTGTGCCCGTTCGGTCGGGTCGAGCCGTGATCCCGGGCCGCGGCGGAAGGAGACGACCATGAGTGTGACCAGGAAGGCCGTGTGTCTCGCGGTGGGAGCGCTCGCCGCGCTCATCCTGAACGCGGGGGCCGCCCACGCGCAGAAGAAGACGCTCGTGGTGGCCCTCAACCAGGACCCCGACATCCTGGACCCGACGCTCGCGCGGACGTACGTCGGGCGCATCATCTTCTCGCACATCTGCGAGAAGCTGTACGAGATCGACGAGAACCTGAGGATCCACCCGCAGCTCGCGGCCGAGATGCCGGCGGTGAGCGACGGGGGCAAGACGGTAACCATCAAGCTGCGGCGCGGCGTCAAGTTCAACGACGGCACGCCGATGACGGCGGAGGCCGTCCGCTTCTCGCTCGAGCGCCACCGCACGATGAAGGGCTCGAACCGCCGCAGCGAGCTCGACCACGTCACCGCGATCGAGGTGGTCGACCCGGCGACGGTCCGCCTGCGGCTGAAGTCGCCGCTGGCGCCGCTGGCCGCGATCCTGACGGACCGCGCGGGGATGCCGGTCTCGCCGGCCGCGGCCGAGAAGCTCGGCGACAAGTTCGGCACGGCGCCCGTGTGCGTCGGGCCGTGGCAGTTCGTCGAGCGCATCCCGCAGGACAAGATCGTCGTCGAGAAGTCACCGCACTACTTCGATCCCTCGCAGGCGAAGTTCGACCGCATCGTCTTCCGCATCATTCCCGACGACAACGTGCGGCTCGCGAACCTCCGCTCGGGGGACATCGACGTGATGCATCTCGTGGCGCCGACCGACGCCACGAGCCTGAGGAAGGAGGGCCGGTTCGAGGTCTCCAACGTGACGGGCCTCGGCTACAACGGGATCACGATCAACCTCCGCAACAAGAACGGCAAGACGCAGGCGCCCGGGGACCTCGGCACGCCGCTCGCGAACGATCCCCGCGTGCGTGAGGCGCTCGAGCTCGCGATCGATCGCGAGGCGCTGAACCAGGTCGCCTGGGACGGCCTCTACACGCCCGGCTGCACCGCGATCGCCCCGAACAGCCCTTTCTTCGACAGGGGCCGCAAGTGCCCCGGCCGCGACGTGGCCCGCGCCAGGAAGCTCCTGGCCGAGGCCGGGCTGGCCGGCGGCTACGGCTTCGAGCTGGTGATCGTGAACAACCCGCAGCAGCGGCGCGTGGGCGAGGTGATCCAGGGCATGGCCCGCGAGGCCGGCTTCGGCATCACGCTGACGCCGAAGGAGTTCGCGTCGTCGCTGAAGGACAACGAGGATGGCAAGCATCAGGCGTTCCTCATCGGCTGGAGCGGTCGCGTCGATCCCGACCACAACATCCACCAGTTCCACGCGTGCGGCGGCAGCCTCAACGAGACGCTCGCGTGCGACGAGAAGGTCGACGCGCTCCTGAACAAGGCGCGCGAAGTGACCGACATCGCGCAGCGGACGGCCCTCTATCGCGAGGCGAGCGACGTCCTGCTCGCGCGCCGGAACATCCTCTATCTCTACTTCCAGAACTACATCGTCGCGTTCCCGAAGAACCTCAAGGGCTACAAGGCCGTGCCCGACGGGCTCATCCGGATCAAGGGGACCGCCTGGCAGTAGGCGCGTGATCGAGTTCCTCGTCCGCCGGGCGTGCATCTCCGCGATCACGCTCGGGCTGATCACGGTCATCGTGTTCGCCGGCGTGCGGATGATCCCGGGGGATCCCGCGCGCGTGATGGCCGGCACCGACGCCGACGCCGCGGGCCTCGAGGAGATTCGCGCGAAGTACGGCCTCGACGATCCGATCCCGGTCCAGTACCTGCGCTGGGTCGCGCTCGCGCTCCGCGGCGACTTCGGCGAGTCGATCCGCACGCGCCACTCCGTGGCGTGGACGGTGGCCACGAAGCTGCCGATCACGATCGAGCTCGCGTGCGTGGCGATCCTGGTCGCGCTGGCGCTGGCGATCCCGGCCGGCGTGCTGGCCGCGGTGCGGCGGAACACCGCATGGGACGTCGTCGCCAGCGCGGTCTCGCTCTGCGGCGTATCGATCCCGAACTTTTGGCTCGGGATCATGCTGATCCTGCTCGTCTCGGTGCGGCTCGGCTGGCTGCCGGCGTCCGGCTTCGTTCCGCTGCTCGAGGACCCCGTCGCCAACGTCAAGCGGATGATCATGCCGGCCCTCGTGCTCGGCACCGCGCTGGCGGCCGTGCTGATGCGGCAGACGCGCAATGCGATGATCGAGGTCCTCTCGGCGGACTACATCCGCACCGCCCGCAGCAAGGGCCTGGCGGGCTTCGCGGTGGTCGTCCGCCACGCGCTCCGCAACGGCCTCATCCCGGTCGTCACGATCCTCGGCCTCCAGATGGGCGCCCTGATGAGCGGCGCCGTCGTCACGGAGTCGATCTTCGTGGTGCCGGGCTTTGGCCGCCTCATCGTCGAGGCCGTCTTCACCCGGGACTACCCGCTCGTGCAGGGGGTCGTGCTGATCACCGCGAGCTCGTACGTGCTGATCAACCTGCTGGTGGACGTCTCGTACTCGTTCCTCAACCCCCGGATCCGGATCCGAGGTCGACCGTGAGCCTTGACGCGTCCCGCGGGGCGCCCGTCGCCGCGGCGCTCGTGCTCCCGCCCGCCGCGGCGGCGCCGGCCGGCGGACTGCGCCGCGGCTGGCGGCGCATGCTGCGGAGACCGGCCTCGGTCGCGGGAGTCGTCGTCGTCCTCGTCTTCGTCGCGCTCGCGGTCGGCGCGCCGTGGATCGCGCTGACCGATCCGCTCCGCACCGACTGGAGCCAGATCCGCAAGGCGCCGACGTTGGCGCATCCGTTCGGGACGGACGACCTCGGCCGAGACAACTTCTCGCGCGTCGTGTGGGGGAGCCGCATCTCGATGCAGGCCGGCGTCTTCTCGATCCTGCTGGCGATGGCGATCGGCGTCCCGGTCGGTCTCGCGGCGGGCTACCATCGGGGCGCGCTCGATCAGCTCGTCATGCGGCTCACCGACGCGTGGCTGGCCTTCCCCTTCCTGATCCTCGCGATCGGCCTGGTCACGATCATGGGCCCGTCGCTCACCAACGCCACGCTGGCCATCGGGCTCGGCGCGGCGCCGACCTACATCCGCCTCACGCGGGGCCTCACCCTGTCCACGAAGGAGGAGGACTACGTCCAGGCGGCGCGCGCCCTGGGAGCCGGCGATCTGCGCCTGATGCGGCGCCACGTCCTCCCGAACATCTTCAGCGCGCTTCTCGTCCAGGCGACCGTCTCGATTCCCACCGCGATCATCGGCGAAGCCATCCTGTCGTTCCTGGGGCTGGGCGTGCAGCCCCCCACGCCGTCCTGGGGGACGATGCTCAACGCCGCCCAGCAGTTCCTGGAGTCGGCGCCCTGGATGGCGTACTGGCCGGGGCTGGCGATTTTCTCGCTCGCGCTGTCCTTCAACCTCGCCGGCGACGGCATGCGCGACCTGCTCGACCCCAAGGACTACTGACCCCGCTTGATCCCCGCGCCGGAGTCTGAAATCATCGCGCCAGCGTCCAGGGGAGGCTCCACCATGCACTGCGCCACGGTCGTCTCGCTCCTCGCGCTCGTCCTGCTCGCGGGGCCGGCGGCCGCCGGGACCTATCGCTGGGTGGACGCCAAGGGCGGCGTCCACTACTCGGACCGGCCCCCGCAGTTGGAGGCGGTGGTGGGCGAGCGCGACGCGCTCATCGAGGAGGCCCTCACGCTCTCGGGCGTCCGGCGGACGATCGAGAGCCTGCCGGCCCAGGTGCGCGCCGGCGCCGAGGCGTCGCAGTCGCCGCTCCCCGCGAAGGAGCGCGCGACGGTCGCGAAGATCATCGCCGAGGCGTTCAGTCCCGGGCCGATCCTGGCGAGCGTGCGGACCGCGTTCCAGCGGAACTACGACGCGATGCAGATGGGGCTCGCGCTCGCTCAGCTCCGGATGCCCGTCGTGCGGAAGATGACGGAGCTCGAAGTCGCCGTCAACGCCGCCGATTTCGGCCAGAAACTGCGCGCGTTCGCCGCCGGTGTCAAGGACGCGCCGCCGCCCGAGGACCGCGTCGCCCGGCTCGCTCAGCTCGACGCGATCAGCGGGGCGACCGAGCTCATGCTGGACATCCGGGCGGCGGCGATCGTCTCCACCCTCAAGATCTTGAGCTCGCTGATGCCGCCGGACCAGCGGATCGCGCCCGCGCAGGCCGAGGTCACGGCCCGGGACCTCGTGAGCCAGCAGCGCGACGCCGCGCGGCAGGAGATGCTCCTGATCTTCCTGTACGTCTACCGTGACGCGACCGACCCGGAGCTCGACGAGTACATCGCCATCGAGGGCTCGGAGCCGGGCCGCTGGCTCCAGGAGATTTACAGGAAGGCGTTGCTCGAGGCGTTGACGGTGGCGTCCGAGGCGGCGGTTCGCCAGGTGGCGCGGTCGCTGGCGCCGAAGGCGCGGTGAAAGCCAGTGTATACTACCTGGGCTTCCCCCTTGGAGAGGTGGCCGAGTCGGCCGAAGGCAGCCGCCTGCTAAGCGGTTACAGGGGCAAAACCTCTGTCCCGGGTTCGAATCCCGGCCTCTCCGCCATGGGCCCTTAGCTCAGGTGGACAGAGCGTCGGACTACGAATCCGAAGGCCAGAGGTTCGAATCCTCTAGGGCCCACCACTTCCCGCCTAGATTCGCATAGTTTTCCTGCCCATCCGGTGTGCGGTCGCCCATGGCCGCACACCGAGCCACAGCCAAGTCGGAGACAGAACGGAGACAGCGCGCGCCGCGCGCGCGATTTCTCTTCGATGCAACCACCGGGGCGCCGCTCATGACGGCTGCCACCTACAGCCGCGTCTCCACCCCCGATCAAGATCCGGCCGGGCAAGTCGAACAGCTTCGAGCGTATTGCCAGGCCCGAGGCTGGGAATGCCAGGAGTACGTGGACCACAGCGTGAGCGGCGCGAAGGCGCGCCGCC
>DATFVL010000252.1 GCA_035260325.1 Candidatus Methylomirabilota bacterium
CAGCGTGATCGAGCCCGGCGACCGCGTGCTCGTGGTCGGCGCGGGGCAGTTCGGCATCCTGATGCGCGAGATCATGAACCGCGTGGGCGCCGACTGGACGGAGTTCCCGGTCGAGTGGGGCGCGCGCCTGGACCTGGAGCGTCTGCGGCGGGAGGCCGAGCGCGTGCGCCCCAAGGCGCTGACGCTCGTCCACAACGAGACCTCGACGGGCACGACCTATCCCGCGGCCGAGGTGGGCAAGATCGCGCGCTCCGTCGGCGCGCTCTTCCTGCTCGACACCGTCTCGTCCGTCGCGGGGCTCGACGTGCGCACCGACGAGTGGGGCGTGGACCTCGGCATGACCGGCTCGCAAAAGTGCCTCGCGGCGCCCCTCGGCCTGGCGCTCGTCAGCGTCGGCCCGCGCGCGTGGGAGGCGATGGAGCGGCGGACGAAGCCCGCGCGAAGCTGGGCGTACGACCTGCTGCGCTGGAAGGAGCACTGGATCCCCGTCTCGCGCGGCGGCAAGGTTGCGGACGGCTCGCCCCGGCGCCAGCCTGTCTCCATCCCCACCCACCTCACCGCCGCGATGAGCGTCGCGGCCCGGCTGATCCTCGAGGAAGGCCTGGCGCACCGCTTCCGGCGCCACGAGGTCGCCGCGGGCGCGCTCCGGCGCGGCCTCGCCGCGCTGGGGCTCGAGATGTTTCCGGACGCGGCCATCGTGTCGAACACGGTGTCGTGCGTGAAGACGCCGAAGGGCATCGACCCCGCGGCCGTCGTGACGCTGATGCGCGACCGCTACGGCATCCTCATCGGCACGGGCCTCGACAAGATCCGGACGACGACGCTCCGGATCGGGACGATGGGCCTCACCGCGAGCCCGCTCTACGTGCTGCCGACGCTCTCGGCCCTCGAGCTGGCGCTGCGCGACCTCGGGCACAAGGCCGAGCCCGGCGTGGGCGTCGCCGCGGCGCAGGCCGCGTTCGCCGACGCCGCCTAGCCCGTGGCGGCCGCGCTCTTCGTCGTCCCCGACGACTTCCCGTCGGTCTTCGAGGGCTCGACCGCGCACGAGCGCCTGAAGAAGCTCGGCGAGACGCGCGTCTACACCCAGCGCGGCGCCGAGGAGCCGGAGGAGCTCGCCAAGCGGATCGACGGCGCCCGGTGCGTCATCAACATCCGCGCCCACGCGCGGTTCACCGAGCAGGTCTTCGCCGCGTGCCGCCACCTCGCGCTGGTCTCGATCTGGGGCACCGGCACCGACAACGTGGACCTCGAGGCCGCCGGCCGCCGCGGCATCACCGTGACCAACACGCCGGGGATCAACGCCTTCGCCGTCGCGGAGCACACGCTGGCGCTCATGCTCGCGACCGCGCGGAAGATCCCGAGGCTCGACCGCGAGGTGCGTGGCGGCGCCTGGCCCCGCGAGATGCTCGTGCAGCTCCTCGGCAAGACGCTCGCGGTCTTCGGCACCGGGAAGATCGGCGCGCGCGTCGCCGACCTGGGCCGCGCGTTCGGCATGGACGTGCGCACCTGGAGCGCGCGGGGCGGGACGCCCGCCGCCAGGGACCAGCTCCTCAGGGCCGCCGACGTCGTCTCGCTCCACCTGCGGCTCGAGCCCGCCACGCGCGGCTTTCTCGGCCGGCGCGAGCTCTCGTTCATGAAAAAGACCGCGATCCTCGTGAACACGGGCCGGGGCGCCCTCGTCGAGCGCGAGGCGCTGCTCGACGCGCTCGGGCAGGGCCGGATCGCGGGCGCCGGGCTCGACGTCTTCCACGACGAGCCCGTGAAGCCGGGCGACCCGATCCTCGCGCTCGCCAACGTGGTGCTCACGCCGCACAACGCCGGGCAGACGCCCGAGGTGATCCGCGACGGCCTCCTGCGCGCGGTCGAGAACGTCGAGAACTTCCTCGCGGGGCGGCCGACCGACGTCGTGGTGGCGCCGGTCACGCCCGCCCGGTGAGGGCGCGATGGCGGTGACGGCGCTCGAGATCGCGCGGCGCTCCCCGGTCCTCGACGGGCGCCCGTGGGGCGCGGCCGGCGCCTACGAGAAGCTCGCCGGCAGCCTGCACCTGACGCTCGACCCCGCGAGCCCGGCGAACGCGGCGATCACCGACCTCGCGCTGGCGCCGCGCAACGCGCGCGGGCTCGTCGAGGCCGCCGCCGACTTCTACCTGCTGCGGCCCGTGGACCCGGCGCGCGGCAACCGCCGGCTCCTCCTCGACGTGCCGAACCGCGGCCGGAAGGTCGCGCTCGGCATGTTCAACAGCACGCCGCGCGTCCCCGACCCGACGACACCGGAGGACTTCGGCAACGGCTTCCTCCTGCGCCGGGGCTTCACCGTCGCGTGGGTCGGCTGGCAGCACGACGTCCCGCGCCGCGACGGGCTCATGGCCCTCACGGTCCCGGCGGCGCGCGGCGCGGGCGGACCCGTCGCCGGGCTCGCGCGCTGCGAGTGGAGGCCCAACGCCCGCGCCGACACGCTACCGCTGGCCGACCGCTACCACATCCCGCACCCGGCCGCCGACCTCGACGACCCCGCGGCGCGGCTGACCGTGCGCGCGACCGTGGCGGCGCCGGCGGTGGCGGTCGCGCGCGGCGCGTGGCGCTTCCAGGACGCGTCGCACGTCACGCTCGTGAGCGGCTTCGAGCCTGGCAGGATCTACGAGCTCGTGTATCGCGCGAAGAACCCGCCGCTCGTCGGGCTCGGCCTCACCGCGGTGCGCGACGCCGCGGCGTGGCTCAGAACGGCGTCGGCGTCCGAGGGCAATCCCTGCGCGGGCGCGCTCGAGCGCGTCTACGTCTTCGGCGTCTCGCAGAGCGGACGGTTCCTCCGCCACCTCCTCTGGCTCGGGCTCAACGAGGACGAGGCGGGGCGCCGCGTGTTCGACGCCGTGATCCCGCACGTCGCCGGCGCGCGCCGGGGCGAGTTCAACCACCGCTTCGGCCAGCCCTCGCTCAACGCGACGCTCGCCGTCGGGAGCCTGTTCCCGTTCACGGACACGATCGAGACCGATCCGGTGACCGGCCAGCGCGGCGGGCTGCTCCGCCGCCTCGAGGCGCGCGGCGCCGTGCCCAAGATCGTCACGCTCAACACGTCGGCCGAGTACTGGCGGGGCGACGCCTCGCTCGTCCACACCGACGTCGAGGGCACGCGCGACGTGGAGCCGCACCCGGCGGCGCGGATCTATCTCCTCGCGGGCACCCAGCACACGCCGGGCGCGCTGCCGCCGCCCGACGCGGACCCGAACACCGGGGGCCGCGGGCTCCACACGTTCAACGTCGTGGACTACGCGCCGCTCCTGCGCGCGGCGCTCGTGAACCTCGACCGGTGGGTGAGCGAAGGCGTCGAGCCGCCGCCGAGCGCGGTGCCGCGCGTCGCCGAGGACACGGCGGTTCCCGCCGAGGCGACGGCGGCGATCTTCCGGAAGATCCCGCGCGTCGGGTTCCCGGACACCATCCCGCGCCCGGCGCGTCTCGACTTCGGCCCCGAGCTCGCGCGCGGCGTCGCGGGCGAGCTTCCGCCGAAGGTGGGCGCGCCGTTCGTCACGTTCGTCTCAGCGGTAGACGGCGACGGCAACGAGGTCGCGGGCATCAGGCCCGTCGAGCTCCTGGCGCCGCTCGCGACCTTCACCGGCTGGAACCCGCGCCACCCCGAGCAGGGCGCGCCGGGCGACCTCATGAGCATGCTGGGCTCGACGCTTCCGTTCGTGCGCACGCGCGCGCAACGGGAGGCGAGCGGCGACCCGCGGCGCTCGATCGAGGAGCGCTACCCCTCGCGCGCGGCGTACCTCGAGGCGGCGCGTGCCGCGGCCACGGCGCTCGTGTCGTCGCGCCACATGCTCGCCGAGGACGTGGAAGCGGCCGTGGAGCGCGGCGGGCGGTTGTGGGACTGGATCACTTCCGCTTGAACCACTCGTAGATCTCCTCGCCGGTCGTGAGCCACACGCCCTTGTGCTTCCGGATGTAGTCGTACGCCGCCTCGAAGTACCTGATCCGGTGCGGCACGCCGTGGATGTAGGGATGCACGGCGATCGCCATGACCCGCCCGCTCCGGGCGCCCTCAGCGTAGAGCCGGTCGAACTGGTCCTTGACGCGCTGGTACCAGTGGGCCGACTCGTGATGCTGGATGACCATCGTCGGGATGTCGTTCAGCTCGAGCGTGTAGGGCACCGAGACGAGTGGGCCCGCCGTCGTCCGGATCTCGTAGGGCTGGTCGTCGTTGACCCAGTCCGAGACGTACTCGATCCCCTCCTCGGCCAGGATATCGAGCGTCTCCCAGGTTTCGGAGAGACCCGGCCCGAGCCATCCTTTCGGCTTCTTTCCGGTGAAGTCCCGGAGGATCTGAATGGCGTCTCGAATCGCCGCGCGCTGGTCGGGGAGCAGGTGCATCGCGCCCTGCCGCACGCCGTGGCCCACGAACTCCCAGCCCGCGTCGAGCATCGCGCGCGCCACCGGCTCGTAGCTCCGGCACACATTCGCGTTGATGGCCGTGGTGGCTCGGATCTTGCGCTTGCCGAGCGCCTCGAGCATCCGCCAGAACCCGACGCGCATCCCGTAATCGTGCCACGCCCAGTTGGGGACGTCGGGCACCGTCTGGACACCCTGCGGGGCCGTGAGGTATTGGCGCGCCATCGGCTTCTCGATGTCCCACTCCTCGATGTTGACGATCGTCCACACCGCCAGGCGCGCCCCCTTCGGGAGCTTCCAGGGCCGGCGGGCGGAGATCGGTGAATAGTCGAAACGCTCGGACGGGAGTCTCACGCGGTCCTCCTATCGTTTCGAGATGCAATCCCACGATCGGCCTATAGTACAATCCCCAGCCGTGACCTCGCCCCGGGCGGTCGACATCCACTCGCACTTCTACCCGGAGGCCTTCCTCAAGGTGATCGAGGCCGAGGGCGCGCCGTTCGGCGCCCGCGTGGATCGCTCGAGCGCGAAGGGGCCGGCCATCGCCGTGAACGGCGCCCCGGGGCCGCCGCTCGACGCGACGTACTGGGACCTCGATCGCCGCGTGCGGGCGATGGACAAAGCGGGCGTCGAGCTCCACGCGCTCTCGCTGACGGTGCCGATGGTCTACTGGGCGCGCGGCGAGACCGCGACGCGCGCGGCGCGCGCCGTGAACGACGCGATGGCGGAGGCGCACCGCGCGTACCCCGGGCGCTTCGTCGGCTGCGCGACGCTCCCGCTGCAGGAGCCTGGGCGGGCGCTCGCCGAGCTCGAGCGCGCGGCGAAGCTCCCGGGCATCCGCGCCGTCTACCTCGGGACCAACGTGAACGGCCGCGAGCTCTCCGATCCCGCGTTCGAGCCGATCTACGCCCGCTGCGAGGCGCTGCGGCTTCCCGTGCTGCTCCATCCGATCTCGGTGATCGGCGCCGAGCGTCTCCGGCCCTTCTATCTCGGCAACCTCCTCGGCAATCCCTTCGACAACGCGATCGCCGCGGCGCACCTGGTCTTTGGCGGAGTGCTCGACCGTCACCCGAAGCTCGAGGTGTGCCTGCCGCACGCGGGCGGCGCGCTGCCGTATCTCTTCGGGCGGCTCCAGCACGGCCAGCGCGTGCGTCCGGAGGCGCGGGGGCGCGCGCGCCGGCCGTTCGGCGCGTACCTCCGCCGCTTCACGTACGACACGGTCACCCACTCCGCCGAGGCGCTGCGCTACCTCATCGCGACGGTCGGCGCCGATCGCGTCATGCTCGGCAGTGACTACTGCTTCGACATGGGGTACAGGCGCCCGCGCGACATCGTCGTGAAGCAGAGGCACCTGTCCAAGGCCGGCCAGGCGAAGATCCTCGGCGGCAACGCGCTCAGGCTCCTCGGGCTCCGGTGAGCGCCGAGTTCTGGATCACGCAGGCGTTCAACGGCCTCTCGTACGGCTCGCTCCTCTTCCTGCTCGCGAGCGGGCTCTCGCTGATCTTCGGCGTCATGCGCATCGTGAACCTCGCGCACGGCTCGTACTTCATGCTCGGCGGCTACGTCGGCCTCTCGGTCGTCTGGCGCAGCGGGAGCTTCCCGGCGGCGCTCCTCGGCGGCGCCGTGGCGCTCGCGCTCGTCGGTGCCGGGATGGAGCGGTTCTTCCTCCGGCGCCTGACCGGCCAGACGCTCGGTCAGGTGCTGATGACGGTCGGGTTCGCGCTCATCTTCCAGGACCTGGCGCTCCTGATCTGGGGCGGCGACCCGTACGCGATCCCGGTCCCGGCGCCGCTCCAGGGCGTGCTCGTCGCGGGCGCGCTCCGCTTCCCCGTCTACCGCATCTTCATCATCGTGGTGGCGCTCGTCATCGGCGCGGCGCTCTGGCTTGCGCTCGACCGGACGCGCGTCGGCGCGATGCTCCGCGCGGCGGTGGACGACCGCGAGATGGCCCAGGGCGTCGGGATCCACGTGCCCCTCATCTCCCTCGGGGTCTTCGCGCTCGGCGCGGCGCTCGCGGCGCTCGGCGGCGTGATCGGCGCGGGCTTCCTCGGCGTCTACCCCGGCGCCGACTTCGAGGTGCTCCCCTACGCGTTCGTGGTCGTGATCGTCGGCGGGCTCGGGAGCCTGCCCGGCGCGATGGTGGGGAGCCTCCTCGTCGGCCTCCTCGACAATTTCGGCAAGGCGCTCTTCCCCGAGCTCTCCTACTTCACGCTCTTCGCGCCGATGGCGCTCATCCTGGCGCTCAAGCCCACGGGGCTCTTCGGGCGGGCGTGACCGGAGTGGCGGACCGCAAGACCCTCGCCGGCGCGGTGGCGCTCGCGGCGGCCGCGACCGTCGCGCCGTTCCTGCCCGCGTACCCGCTCACGCTCCTGACGCAGGCGGTGATCGTCGCCGTCTTCGCGATGAGCCTCGACGTGCTCCTCGGCTACACTGGGCTCCCCTCGCTCGGCCACGCCGCGTACTTCGGGATCGCCGCGTACACCGTCGGCATCCTCGCCACCGAGCGCGGGGTGGGGCTCGCGGGCTGCCTCGGCCTGGCGCTCCTCCTCGCGACGGCGACGGCCGCGGTCTTCGGCCTCCTCGCGATCCGCGCGACCGGCACCTACTTCCTCATGATCACGCTCGCCCTCGGCATGGTCGTCTGGGGGCTCGCGTTCCGCTGGGTCTCGATGACGAAGGGCGACAACGGCATCGCCGGCGTGCCGCGGCCCGAGCTCCCCCTGCCCTGGAGCCTCTCGGCGCCGCTTCCGTTCTTCTACTTCGCGCTGGTCGCGGCCGCGCTCGCGTGGGCCGCGATGGGCGTGCTCGTGCGCTCGCCGTTCGGCCTGGGCCTCAAGGGCATCCGCGAGAGCGAGTCACGCATGCGCGCCCTCGGCTACAGCGTGTGGCTCCACAAGTACCTCGCCTTCGTGATCTCCGGCTTCTTCGCCGGCGTCGCCGGCGTGCTGTGGGCCTACTACAACGGCTTCGTCGGCCCCGTGGATGTCCAGCTCGTCACGTCGGTCGAGACGCTCCTGATGGTCGCGCTCGGCGGCCCCGGCACGCTCGCCGGCCCGGCGCTCGGGGCCGCGCTCATCGTCTTCCTCAAGAACTTCGTCAGCGTGTACACGAAGCGCTGGCTCCTCATCCTGGGCGCCGTGTACATCGGCGTCATCCTGTGGGCGCCGCGCGGCGTGCTCGGCGCGTTCAGCCGCGGCGGGCGATAGCGCCGGACATGGGCCCGTGACCGCATACGCGCTCGAGCTCACGGGCGTCTCCAAGGCGTTCGGCGGGCTCCACGCCGTGGACGGCGTCGCGCTCGCCCTGCGCCCGGGCGAGCGCCGCGCGCTCATCGGCCCGAACGGCGCGGGCAAGACCACGCTCTTCAACCTGATCTCGGGCGAGCTCCCGGTCACCACGGGCACGATCGCGCTCTTCGGCCACGACGTCACGCGCACCGCCGCCCACCGGCGCGCCGCGCTCGGCCTCGCGCGGACGTTCCAGATCACGAACCTCTTCCCGAGCCTGACCGTGCTGGAGAACTGCCTCCTCGCGGTCCAGGGGCTCTCCGGCGTGAAGCTCGCGATGCACCGCCCGCTCGCGGGCTACGCCGGGCTCCACGCCCGGGCGCGGGCGACGCTCGACGCCGTCGGCCTCGTCGACCGCGCCGGCGCGACCGTGCGGGAGCTCTCGCACGGCGAGCAGCGCCAGCTCGAGATCGCGCTGGCGCTCGCCGGGAACCCGCGCCTGCTCCTCCTCGACGAGCCGACGGCGGGCCTCTCCCCCGGCGAGTCGCAGGCGATGGCGGAGCTCGTCAAGCGCCTCGACCCCGCGATCACCGTCCTGCTGATCGAGCACGACATGGACATCGCGCTCGAGATCGTCCAGCACGTGACCGTCCTCCACTACGGGCGCGTCATCGCCGACGGCACGCGCGAGGAGGTCCGGGCGAGCCCGCTCGTGCGCGAGATCTACCTCGGTGCTTGAGCTCGCGGACGTCCACACCTACTACGGCGACAGCCACGTGCTCCAGGGCCTGACGCTCGGCGTGGGCCCGAGCGAGGTCGTGACGATCCTGGGCCGCAACGGCATGGGCAAGACCACCCTCATACGCTCGATCATCGGCTTCACGCCGCCCCGCCGGGGCCGCGTCGCCTTCAAGGGCGAGGACGTCACGCGCTGGCCCCCGTTCCGCATGGTCGAGCGCGGGATGGCGCTCGTGCCCCAGGGACGCCGCGTCTTTCCCTCGCTCAGCGTCCGGGAAAACCTCGACGTCGCGCGGCGCGGGCGCGGGCGCTGGACCCTCGCGCGCGTGCTCGAGCTCTTCCCGCGGCTCGGCGAGAGGGCGGGCAGCCGCGCCGGCAAGCTCTCGGGCGGCGAGCAGCAGATGCTCGCGATCGGGCGCGCGCTCATGACCAACCCCGACCTCCTCCTGATGGACGAGCCGACCGAGGGGCTGGCGCCGCTGCTGGTGCGCGAGGTCGGCCGCGTGCTCGGCGAGCTCAAGCGCGAGGGGCTCTCGATCCTCCTCGTCGAGCAGAACCTGCCGCTGGCGCTCGGCGTCGCGGACCGCGTCCACATCCTGAGCCGCGGCCAGATCGTGCACTCCGGGCACCCGGCCGAGCTCCTCGCGAACGAGGACGTGAAATCGCGCTATCTTGGAGTCGCGTGATGCGCTTCGGCACGTTTTACTTCTTCCAGGCGCCGCCGGGCCACGGGCACGCCGACATCATCCACCGGGAGCTCGAGCAGGTCGAGTGGACCGAGGAGCTCGGCTTCGACGAGGTGTGGTTCACCGAGCACCACTTCATCGACTACGGCCTCTCCGTGGACCCCTCGACGCTCGCCGCGGCGGCGGCGTCCCGGACGCGCCGCGTGCGCATCGGCCTCGCCGCCGCGATCCTGCCCTTCCACCACCCGCTGCGCCTCGCCGAGCAGATGGCCCTCGTGGACATCGTCTCGCGGGGCCGGCTCGACGTGGGCGTGGGCCGCGGCAACCGGCCGGCCGAGTTCGCGGGCTACCGCGTGCCGCAGGAGGAGAGCCGCGAGCGCTTCAACGAGATCGTGGACGTCATGCGGCGGGCGTGGACCGAGGAGCGCTTCAGCTACGCCGGGCGCTTCTTCACGTTCGACGACGTGCGCGTGATCCCGAAGCCCTTGCAGCGGCCGCACCCGCCGATCTATCAGGTGTGCGTCACCAAGGACGGGATCGAGAACACGGCGCTCCGCGGCTGGCCCATGCTGAACTCCGTGCTGTTCGGCCCCGTGGAGCAGCTGATCGGCACCCGCGACACCTACGTGAACACCCTCAAGAAGTCGGGCCGCAGCGACGCCGAGGTGGCTCGGCTCCTCACGGACTGGGGAGTCTCACGCCAGATCTACGTCGCGGACTCGGACCGCAAGGCGCTCGAGGAGGCGAAGGCGGCCGAGCTCTGGTACCAGGAGTCGTTCCGGCGCTTCGTGATCCCGGACCGCATCGAGGACGCCCACCCGAGCCTCCAGCCCGGCTTCCGCGCGATGGCCGAGCGGCTCTCCAAGGTCACGTGGGAGGCGCTCGTGCGCGAGACGCTCGCCTTCGGCGCGCCCGACACCGTCGCCCGCCACATCGAGACGATGCGCGAGCTGGGCGTCGGCCAGGTGCTCTGCTGGATGAACTTCGGCGGCCTCGCGCAGGACAAGATCCGGCGCTCGATGGAGCTGTTCGCCCGCGAAGTCATGCCGCGCTTCAGGTGAGGGACGAACGATGAAGACGAACTACTTCCTCGAAGGCCCCGCGAAGGCTCCGGTCGTGGTCCTGGCCCACGCGCTCGGCGCGACGCTCCGCCTCTGGGACGCGCAGGCCGAGGCGCTCTCCGGCCGGTACCGCGTCCTCCGCTACGACGTGCGCGGTCACGGCGAGTCCGAGGTGCCGCCGGGGCCCTACACGGTCGAGCAGATGGCCGACGACCTCCGCGAGCTCCTCGAGGCGCTCGGGATCTTCGAGGTCCACGTCGTCGGGCTCTCGATGGGCGGCTGCATCGGGATGGCGTTCGCCGCCGCCCATCCCGACCTGGTGAAGGGCCTCGTGCTCTGCGACACGACGGCGTGCTACGGCCCGGAGGCGAAGCCCCGCTGGGACGAGCGGATCCGGATCGCCGAGACCGGGGGCATGACCGAGGACCTGATCGAGAAGACGATGGAGATCTGGTTCACGCCGGCGTTCCGCGCCGAGCACAAGGACCGGGTGGACCGCGTGCGGGCGATGCTGCGGCACACCGACCCGCGCGGCTACGCGGGGGCGGTCCGCGCCCTGGCCGCCGTCGACCTCCGGGCGAGGCTCCGCGCGATCCGCTGCCCGACGCTCGTGGTCGTCGGCGAGAAGGACCCAGGCACGACGCCCGCCATGGCGCGCGGCATCCAGGAGAGCATCGCGGGCTCGCGGCTCCTCGTCATCCCCGGCGCCATGCATTGCTCGGTCATGGAGGCGGCGGCCGTCTTCAACCGCGAGTTGCTGGGCTTCCTCAGCCGAGCGTGACCGCCTGGGCGCCTACCTCGTGGCGCGCTTCCTCGGCCTCCCGCCGCTGATCCTCTTCCCCGAGCTCCCGCTCGTCCTGCCGCGGCGAGCCGGGCCCGTCCGCTGAGCGCCCTCCAGTGCCTCGACCACGACGGCGAGATCCTCGCCGGCGTGACCGGCGTCCATCGCCGCCGCGTAGAGGCGCTCGGCGACGTCGGTCAGCGGCAGCGGCGCGCCCACGTTCCCCGCCGCCTCCTGGATCAGATGCAGATCCTTCATGAAGAGGTCGAGCTTCATCTGGGGCGGGAACTCCCGCTTCACGATCAGCGGGCCGCGCACCTCGAGCATGCGGGAGGTCGCGGCGCTCTTCGTGAGGACCTCGAGCGCCAAGCCGAGGTCGAGCCCGGCCTTCTTCGCCAGCAGCAGCGCCTCCGCCGCCGCCGCGCTGTGGAGCCCGACCAGGAGATTCGCGACGAGCTTGAGGGCCATCGCCTGCCCCGGCCGGCCGATGAAGACGGCGTGCGGGAGGACCGCCTCGAGCACCGGGCGCCAGCGGTCGAACACGCCGCGCTCGCCGCCGACGAAGATGATGCCGTCGCCGCGCGCCACCATGCCGCTCGTCCCGCTGATCGGGCAGTCGAGGAACGCGAGGCCCTTGGCGCCCACGCCGCGCGCGAGGCGCTCGGTGAGCGCGGGCGAGATGGTGCTCATCTGGATGACCGTCTGCCCCGCGCGGCCCGACGCGGCGAGCCCCCGCGGGCCCAGAATGACCTCTTCGACGGTCGCGAGCGAGGGCAGCACGACGCATACCGCGTCGGCCGCGCGCGCGACGGCCTCGACGGAGGGCGCCGCCTTCCCGCCGCGCGCGACGAGGGCCCGGACCTTCTCGGCCACGACGTCGTGGCCCACCACGTCGTGGCCGGCGGCGCGCAGGCGCCCGGCGACCGCCGAGCCGAGCAGGCCGAGGCCGACCATCCCGACCGTCGCCATCAGCGGCCTAGCAGTGCTTGCACGGCGGGAAGTCGCGCGAGTAGACCGGGTTCGCCAGGAACTCCTTCGGGTTGTAGATCCAGAACTGGCTGACGGCCGGGATGGTGTGGATGACCGTGTTCTGCAGACGGCCGCCGACGCGCTCGACCTTGCGGATGTAGATGTTCTCGATCGGGTTGCCGTACTCGTCGAACTTCACGGGACCCCGCGGCGCGTCGGAGAGATCCACGCGCCGGAGCGCGCCGATGAGCTTCTCGCCGTTCTCCACGTCGCCGCCCGTCGCCTCGAGCGCCGCCTTCAGCATGATGCCGGCGACGTACGGCCCCTCGGAGTAATAGGACGGCACCTGCTTGTACTTGGCCTCGTAGGCCCGGACGAACCGCTGGTTGGCCGGGGTGGCGAGCGCCGCCGAGTAGTGGAGCGCGGTGACGACGCCCAGGACCTCGTCGCCCATCGAGCGCAGCACGTGCTCGTCGGTGAACGTCCCGCCGCAGACGAGCGGCACCTTCCCCTTCAGCGCGGAGTCGGCGAACTGCTTCGCGAAGCGGAGCGCGTCGGCGCCGGAGAAGATGCAGTAGATCGCGTCCACGTCGCGGCGCAGCCCCGTGATGTAGGGGGCGTAGTCGGCGGTGTTCAGCGGCGACCAGAGCTTCTGCACGACCTGGCCGCCGGCCTCCTCGAAGGTCCGCTGGAAGCCGGCCGCGACCTCCCAGCCGAACGCGAAGTCGTAGCCGATCATCGCGATCCGCTTGTAGCGGAGGTTCTCGTAGACCCATTTCCCGAACGGGTGCGACGGCTGCGAGCTCGCCCAGCTCGGGCGGACGATCCACGGGCTGCGCTTGCGCTGCGTGAGGTCGTCGGCGGCCACGATCGGATGGATGGTCGGGACCTTCTTCTGGTCGACGTAGGGCGCGATCGCGTAGCCGATCGCCGCGCTCACCGGGCCGATCAGCACGTGGACCCCCTCCCCCTCGACGAGACTCCGCACCTTCGTGAGGCCGGTCGCGGGCTTGCCCTCGTCGTCCTCGATGGTGAGCTTGACCTCCCGTCCCGCGAGCTTGCCGCCCTGCTCGTCGAGGAAGAGCTGGAGCCCGTTGATCATGTCCTTCCCGTTGGCGGCGAGGAACCCGGTCTCGGAGACGACGAACCCGATCTTGATCGGGCCCCGCTGGGCCACGCCCGGGCCCGCGACGGCCAGCGCCAGCCCGAGGACGGTGAGGACGGCGCGCGCGACGGACTTTCGCATGGAGCCTCCTATCGGGACAGCGCGCGGATGATCGCGTCGTTGTCGAGCGGCCAGCCGAGCGCCTGCGCCACGAGTCTGAGCGAGAACCGATGCATCTCCTCACCGTCCATCGAGTCCACGGCGTCGGCGGCGACGACCACGCGGAAGTCGCGGTTCGTCGCCTCGAAGGCCGCGCAGAGGACGCACGTGGACGTGTTGATGCCGGCGAGGACCAGCGTGTCGGCGCCGAGCGTCCGGCGCAGGACGAACTCGAGGTCGGTCGCGTGGAACGCGCTGTAGCGCTTCTTGCCGCGGACGACGAGGTCCCGCGGGTCGAGGAGCTCGGGCATGATCTCCGTGCCCGGGCCCCCGGCGAGGTTGTGTCGGAGGATCCCCTTCCGCGCCTTGGTCGGATCGTCGTCGATGGACTTCCAGAAGGGGTTCGCGGCGATCTCGGCCGGGTCGCGGTACTCGGTGACCACGTGGACGACGGGCACGCGGCGGGCGCGCAGCTCGGCGAAGAGCGCGGCCGCCCGCTTGACGACGGGCCCGCAGCGCTCGGCCGGCAGCGGAAGCGTCGCGACCGCCGGGTCGAGGTGGCCGCGGTGCATGTCGATCGCGACGGCGGCGGTGGCGCGCGGGTCCAGCCGGATCATGGCGCGCGAGACACATAGCACGACCGGGCGCCGGATGCTAGCCTAGGGCCCGTGAGCCGGCCCGCCGTCTCGCCGCGACGCCCGTTCTCGCACATGCTCGAGGACGGGATCGGCAGCCTCCTGTTCCGGCGGGTCAAGAACGAGGAGCGCCTGGCGCTCGACCTGCGCGCGGACGCGATCCAGCTCGACGACCGCGGCGTCATCGCCGCCGAGATCTGGGAGACGAAGCGCAAGCGCCTGCGCGACCTCCTGCTGCGAGGCGACCCGTCGGAGTTCCTGCGCTGGGACGTGGTCCGGAGCACGATGGTCAAGCGCGGGCGGGCGCCCGTGGCCCACGAGCTCCGCCACCTCCGGCGCCGGCCCGACTGGAAGCTTCGCTGGCGGCCGGCGCTCCGCGAGTCCACCGCGGGGAGCCCGCGGCCGTTCCACCTCTACCCGAGGAGCAGCGGGAACCTGATCCACCAGGCCTACCACCTCTGCCGGTTCGAGGAGGCGACGGGCCTCTCGCTCCCGACGCTGCCGTACGTCGTCGAGTTCGGCGGCGGCTACGGAAGCCTCTGCCGCCTCTTCCACCAGATGGGCTTCGCCGGGACGTACGTGATCTTCGACCTGCCCGAGGTCTCCGCGCTCCAGCGCTTCTTCCTCCGGAGCCTCGGCATCACGACGCTCAAGGCGCGCGACGCGCGCGACCCCGTGCACGGCGCGGTCACTGTGTCGGACCTGGGGGAGCTGCGGCGGCTCCTGCGCGCGCGGCCGCCCGGCCTGGCGGCGTTCGTCGCGCAGTGGTCGCTCGGCGAGACGCCCGTCGCGCTGCGGCGCCTCGTCCTGCCTGAGGTCGCGGGGCTCGACGCCTACCTCCTCGGCTACACGGAGCGGTTCGAAGGCATCGACAACCGGGGCTTCTTCAAGGACTGGCGAGCGACCTTGCCCGGCCACGCGTGGCACGACATCCCGCTGCCCCACCTGCACAAGGCCGAGTGGTACCTCTTCGGCGTCAGGGGTGCCCGCGCGTGAGCCAGGACCTCCGGAGCTTCGTCGCCGCGTACGAGCGCGCGTACCCGGGCGAGGTCGTGCGGATCGCCGAGCCCGTCTCGATCGAGCACGACGTGATGGCGGTCGTGCTCGAGTACGAGCGGCGGCGCCGCTGGCCGATCCTCTTCTTCGAGAAGGTCGCGGGCCACGACATCCCGATCGTCGCCAACGTCGTCGCGAGCCGCCGCACGCTCGCCTTCGCGCTCGGTGTCGACGAGCGCGGGCTCGCCGCCGAGTACGCGCGGCGGATCAAGGAGTACCAGAAGCCCGTCGTGGTCCCCGACCCGGCCTTCCGCGCGCGCGTCGTCAGCGGCGACGCCGTGAGCCTCGAGGCGCTGCCGATCCCCGTCTACTTCCCCGGCGACGCGGGACGCTACCTCACGGCCGGCATGCTCGTCGCGCGCGATCCCGACACGGGCGTCGAGACGGAGGGCTACCACCGCTTCCAGGTGAAGGGCCCGCGGCGCCTCGGCGTGAGCCTTCACTCGCGGCGCCGCATGTTCGAGTACCAGCGCCGCGCGGAGGCAAAGGGCCGGCCGCTCCCCTGCGCCGTCGTTCTCGGTCTCCACCCACTCATCGCGATGGGTTCGCTCGCGTACCCGCCCCCCGACGTCGGGAAGTTCGAGGTCGTCGGCGGCCTCCTCGGCGAGCCGCTCGAGGTCGCGCCGTGCCTGACGACCGACCTCCTGGTGCCCGCCGCGGCGGAGATCGTCATCGAGGGGGAGATCCTGCCGGGCGTGCGCGAGCCCGAGGGGCCCTTCGGCGAGTTCACCGGCTACGTCTCGCGCCGCTCGACGGAGCACGTCTTCGTCGCGAAGGCGCTCGCGATGCGGGAGCGGCCCTGGTTCCAGTCGATCGGATCGGGGCGCGCTGGCGACCACATCACGACCCTCGGGCTCGTCCGTGAGGCCGAGATCACGAACGCGCTCGCGCGCGTCATCCCCAACGTCCGCGGCGTCCACGTGCCGCTGTCCGGCACGTCGTCGTTCACGGCGTACGTCGCGATCCGGCAGAGCCGCCCGGGCGAGGCCAAGCACGTCATCCCGATCGTGCTGGGCGTCGACCATTACCTGAAGCTCGTGATCGTGGTGGACGACGACATCGACGTCTTCGACGAGTCGGACGTCTTGTGGGCGGTCGCCACGCGCATGCAGGCCGACCGCGATCTGGTGACGATCGCCGGGAGCCTCGGCGCGATGCTCGACCCGAGCGCCGACGACTGGGGCGTCACCGCGAAGCTCGGGATCGACGCGACGCGCCCGTTCGGTCAGCCCTTTGCGGAGAAGCTCGTCATGCCGGCCGAGAAGATGGCCTGGGCGCGTGCGCTGGTGGAGCGGCTCGGGAAATGAAACGGGGGAGGGTCGGCCCTCCCCCGTCCGCTTGAAACGACCGCTCGATCGCTACGGGACCGTAACGGTCGCGCCGTCGCCGACCGCTGAGATGTTGAACGTCGACGACACGGTGCTCGCGGCGTACGCGTAGCCCGCGGCGGGCAACCAGTTCGCGGGCACGGACGGCACGCGCGCCAGGAACGGTCCGGCCGTCTGCCCCTGCCCGTTCGTGAGCACCACCGTCAACTCGCTAAGGTCCGTCGCCGTCGGCACGTTGCCCATGTGGGCCGAGTAGATCGACACCGCGGACGCGATCGCCCGCGCGTCGGCCTGGGCCTTGGCGATCCGCGCCCGCGCCTGCACGTTGGCGTAGAGCGG
>DATFVL010000253.1 GCA_035260325.1 Candidatus Methylomirabilota bacterium
CCTCGAGCGCCCGGCCCGCCGCTCCGTGCAGGGTCTGTCGCCGATGCGTCAGCAGGCCGTCGTACGCGACATCCTGGGTGAGCGCGTGCTTGAAGACGTACACGGGCTCCTCGGCCCCGGCGCGCTCATAGACGAACTCCAGGCGCTTGAGCTCGAGGAGGTGGGGGTGGAGCGCGCCCGCGCCGTCCCAGATGCGGTCGAGGAGCTTCTGCGGGAACTCACGCCCGAGGACGGACGCCGTCCGCACCAGGCGCTTGGTGTCCTCGGAGAGCCGGTCGATGCGCGCCATGATGACGCCCTGCACGGTGTGGGGGATCGCGTGAGCGGACTCTCGCTCGTCGCCGATCGCCAGCGCCAGCTCTTCGAGGAAGAACGGATTGCCCTCCGCCCGGCTCAGGATCGTCTCGGACAGCGAGGTGGACAGCCGCTCGCCCTGCAGCGCGGACTGGACCACGACCAGCCCGTCCTGGCGCGCCAGGGGCCGGAGGGTGATCTGCGTGGCGTAGGAGCGATCCATCCACGGCGGCCGGTAGCCGGGTCGGTAGGTCGTGATGAGGAGGATGGGCGCCGCGGTCAGGTTCTCCACCAGCGAGGCGAGGTACTCCTCGGACGTCTTGTCGATCCAGTGCACGTCCTCGACGATGAAGATCAGCGGCCGGCGGCGGCTCCCCTTGAGGCTCAGCTGTCGCAGGGTCTCGAAGGTCCGCGCCTTGATCGCCTCGGGGCTCAGGGCCTCGATCGCCCCACTGTCGTCTTTGACGCCGAGTAAATGGAGCAGGTACATCGTCCACTCCTCGGGCGCCATCCCGACTTCGCGCAGGCCGGCGGCCAGGCGCTCGGCGACGATGTCGGGGCCGTCGCCGTCGACGATCCCGCAGTTGTTGCGGAGGATCTCGACGATGGGCAGGTACGGAATCGAGCCACCGTAGGACACGCAGCGGCCCTCGAGGACCGTCGCGGGGCGGCTCCCGAGCCCGCGTCGGAACTCGTGGAGGAGCCGCGACTTCCCCATGCCGGGCTCGCCCACCACGCCGACGACCTGGCCGTGTCCGTCCGCGACCTGAGCGAAGAGATCCTGGAGCACGCCCGCTTCGCGCTCGCGCCCCACGAACCGGCCGAGCGAGCGCGTCGGGCGCTCGTCGAGCGCCGAGCGGCGCGCGGCCAGCCCGACGAGCCGGTACGCGGCGACCGGCTCGCTCTTGCCTTTGACGTGGAGAGGCGCGATGGGCTCGACGCGGACGCCCCCGTGGACCAGGCGGTACGTCGCTGCGCTGATCAGCACCGTGCCCGGCTCGGCCGCCTGCTGCAGCCGTGCGGCGAGGTTGGTCGTGTCCCCGACCGCCGTGTAGTCCATACGCAGGTTGTCACCGATCGTGCCGACCACGACGTAGCCGGTATTGATCCCCATCCGGACGGTGACGTCGACGGTGACGTCGGCCGACAGCGCCCGGCGGTCGCGGAGGCTGCCCTGGATGCCGAGGGCCGCCAGCACGGCGCGCCGTGCGTCGTCCTCGTGCGCGATGGGCGCGCCGAACAGCGCCATGACGCCGTCGCCCAGGAACTGATTGACCGTGCCCTCGTAGTGGTGGACCTCGGCCAGCACCAGCTCGAAGAATCGCTCGAGCACCTCGTGCATCGTCTCGGCGCCCAGGCGTTCCGCCAGCGCCGTCGAGCTGGCGATGTCGCAGAACAGCACGGTGACCTGCTTGCGCTCGCCCTCCAGCGCGCTCTTGGATGTCAGGATCTTTTCGGCGAGGTGCCGCGGCGTGTAGCTCTGGGGCGAGGCGAACCGCGCCGGGTCCCTGTCCGTCGCGGCGGCGGCGACGAGCGAACGGCCGCATTGCTTGCAGAATTTGTGGGCGCGGCTATTGTCGGTGCCACACTCCGGGCACGCGACGGCCAAGCGGGCCCCGCACTCCGGACAGAACTGGGCGTCGGCGGGAACCTCTCGGTGACACTGGAGACATTGCATGTGGTGTCCCGCCGGGTCTCACGGCGGGATCGGGGACGAGATTATGCCTCCGTCATCCGGTGGTCAAGGAGCGCCCGGCCTCGCTACAATAGGCCACTCGATCAAAGGAGACGCCCGTGAAGCTCGACGTCGGCATGCTGACCCACGATCTCAAGTCGATCCCGGGCTACGCCCGCAAGGTCGAGGCGATGGGGTACGACTGCCTCTGGTCCTCGGAGACCCAGCACGATCCCTTCCTCCCGCTGGCGGTCGCGGCCACCGTCACCTCGACGATCAAGCTCGGCACCGCGATCGCGGTGACGTTCCCGCGGAGCCCGATGGTCCTCGCCCACATCGCGTGGGACCTCCAGAAGGCCTCGGACGGGCGCTTCATCCTCGGGCTCGGCACCCAGGTGAAGGGCCACAACGAGCGCCGCTTCTCGGTGAAGTTCGAGTCGCCCGGGCCGAAGATGCGCGAGGTCGTCCTCGCCCTGCGGACCATCTGGGACGCCTGGCAGAACGGGACCAAGCTCAACTTCAAGGGTCGCTTCTACCGCTTCGACCTGATGACGCCCTTCTTCAACCCCGGCCCGATCGCGCACCCGAAGGTGCCCGTCTACATCGCGGGCGTGAACCAGTACATGTGCCGGATCGCGGGCGAGGTGTGCAACGGCCTCCACGTCCACCCGTTCAACAGCCCGACGTACCTGCGCGAGTACGTGCAGCCCGCGGTGAACGAGGGCCTCGCGGTCTCGGGCAGGAAGCGCGAGGACTTCACCTACGTCACGTCCACGTTCGTCGTCGTCGGCGACACGGAGCAGGAGCTCGCCGAGAGCCGCCGGTCGGTGAAGCAGCAGATCGCCTTCTACGCCTCGACGCGCACGTACGAGCCGGTGCTCGCGGCCCACGGCTGGCAGGACCTGACGCCCGCGCTCCATCGCAAGTCCGTCGAGGGCGACTGGAAGGGCATGGCCGACCTCGTCACCGACGAGATGGTGGACGCGTTCGCCGTCACGGGAACGTACGAGACGATCGGGCGGAAGATCCGCGAGCGCTACGCGACGCTGCTCGACCGCACCTCGCTCTACCAGCCCTACCAGCCGGGGCTCGACGACCCGCGCCTGCCGCGCCTGGTCAAGGAGTTCAACGGGTAGGCCGCTCGATCCATCATGGAGACACGCGCCCGCATCGCGACCGGATTTCGCGCCACGATCCAGAGTCTCGGCTGGATCGGGATGGAAGCAGGCATCTTCGAGCGTCTCGAGCTCGACGTCTCCTTCCCGGCGGTCGAGACCGGCGGCCCGGAAGCGGCGGCCGGTCTCGCGCGGGGCGACTGGGAGTTCGCCGAGATGGGCACCGCGTCGCTCGTCGAGAGCGTCCTCGCGGGCGACGAGGCGGTCATCCTCCTCGCGCCGACCGTGCCGTCGTGGACGGGCGTGCCCATCCTGGCCCGCCGGAGCATCTCGCGGCCGGCGCAGCTCGCCGGCGCGCGCATCGGCGTGCTCAGCGAGATCGGGCAGACGGGCGTCACGCTTCACGTGGCGCTCCGGGCGTGGGGCGTGACCGCGGCGCTCGTGTCACTCGAGACGAACGCCAAGATCTACGGGGCCCTCGCCGCGGGCCAGATCGACGCCGGCGTGCTCCCCTTCGACTACCGCTTCCGCGGGCCGCGAGAGTTCGGCCTGAACGTGCTCGATCCGCCGAGCACCGGCTTCCACACGGCCGTGGTGGGCTGCACGCGCCGGCTGATCGCCGCCGACCGCTCACTCGTCGGGCGGCTCGTCCAGGGGTACGTCGAGACGATCCACTTCTTCAAGACGAAGCGCGCGGCGGTGCTCCCGCTGCTCCAGAAGTTCCTCGAGTTCCCGGACCGGCGCACGGTCGAGGAGGCGTACGACTTTCACGTCTCACGGTTCCAGGCGCTGCCCCGTCCGAGCCCGCAGGCGATGCAGCGGCTCCTGGACGAGGTGGCGCTCGAGCGGCCCGCCGCAGAGGGCCTCTCGCCCGCGGACATCGTGGACACCTCGTTCCTCGACGACCTCGAGCGGACCGGCTTCGTGAAGAAGCTCTACGGTGACTGACCGGAAAGGAGGTCGCTGACGTCATGGCAGACCTGTACGCGCTCGGGGAGCGACCGCCGCTCGGCGAAGTGCCGAAGCGGATGCACGCCTACGTCGTCCGGCAGAGCCGCTTCGGCCCGCCGCGCGAGGCCTGGAAGCGGGAGGTCATCCCGACGCCCGCGATCGGCGCCGACGAGGTGCTGGTCTACGTCATGGCCTCGGGGATCAACTACAACAACGTGTGGGCCGCCCTCGGGACTCCGCTCGACGTGATCGCCGAGCGGCAGAAGGCCGGCGAGCCCGAGGACTTCCACGCGGGCGGCAGCGACTGCTCGGGCGTCGTCTGGGCCGTCGGCAAGGACGTCACGAGTGTCAAGGTCGGCGACGAGGTCGTCGTGCACAGCGGCTGGTGGCGGCCCGATGACCCGTGGGTGCGCTCGGGCAAGGATCCGATGCTCGCGGAGTCGACGCGCATCTGGGGCTACCAGACTAACTACGGGAGCTTCTGCCAGTTCGCGCGCTGCCAGGCCCATCAGTGCGTGCCCAAGCCCCGCCGGCTCACATGGGAGGAGGCGGGCTGCTATCTCCTCTGCGCCTCCACCGCGTACCGCATGCTCATGGGCTGGCCGCCGCACGTCGTCGAGCCGGGCGACGTCGTCCTCGTGTGGGGGGCGGCGGGAGGCCTCGGGAGCATGGGGCTCGAGATCACGCGCGCCCTCGGCGGGCGGGCGGTCGCCGTCGTCTCCGACGACGCGAAGCAGAAGTTCTGCCTCGACCACGGCGCCGCCGGCGTCGTGAACCGCAGCCGGTTCTCCCACTGGGGGCCGATGCCCGACACGGACGACGCGAAGGCCTACGGCGAGTGGGCCAAGGGCGCGCGCGCCTTCGGCAAGGCGATCTGGGACGCCCTCGGCGAGCGCGTGAGCCCGAGGATCGTCTTCGAGCACCCGGGCGAGGCGACGCTGCCGACTTCGGTCTTCGTATGCGCGACGGGCGGGATGGTCGTCATCTGCGCCGGCACGACGGGCTACAACGCCACGATGGACCTCCGCTACCAGTGGATGCGCCAGAAGCGCTTCCAGGGAAGCCACCTCTCGAACGACGCGCAGGCGGCGGCGGTCACGAAGCTCGTGGCCGAGGGCAAGGTGGACCCGTGCCTGTCGAAGACCTACGCCTTCGACGACATCCCGGAGTGCCACCAGCTCATGCTCGAGAACAAGCACCCGTACGGCAACATGGCCGTCCTCGTGAACGCGCCGAAGCCCGGGCAAGGCGCGCAGCGGTGAAGGCGCTCGCGTTCGACGAGTTCCATCTCGGCTCGCGCCGATCGTGGACGAGGTCGTGCGGCTCAAGAACGGCGCCGCCGCCCAGGGCCGCCTCGCCGAGGGCCGGCAGTTCAGCAAGATCGTCCCGACCGTCTCGGCCGGCGACGAAGAACGCGTCTGGCGTCTGGCTTCAGCGCTCCTCGTTCACTCGCTCCCAGGGCTGCGCCACAATCGATCGGACAGAATGCGCCAGCTCTTCCGCACTCCGCAGGCGCTCCACTTCAGAGATGCTGGCGTCCCATCTGTTTACGAAACGAATGAGGGCCTCGACTGCTTCAGGGCCGATTGCCAGTAGCGGCCCATCCTCAGGATGTCGGGGCGAGCACACCACAAACCGATTCACGTCGAGGATAGCTCCCTGTTCAACATCGTAGAACCAACGGGTGAGCTCCATCTCAAGCCTCCAGGGCCGGAATTGACTCTGTTCAGCCCAGAAACACGGTTTCGCGGTGCCACTCGAGATATTCGCGAGCGGGTTGATCCGTCTCGCGTCTGGGGAGATCGATTAGCTTGCCTTGATACGGGTAGTAACTCCTCCCGTTCGCGAAGTCCCGACGAAGCCGCTTGCCTACAAGTAACTGATGATCGGTCGTAATGGTGACGTAGCCCTGGTCGAAGAGCCGGTGAAAATCGGCCCGCAGAAGGATCCCGTTGGCCACTCGATGAGGACCGTCGGCCATGTACGATCGGATGTGCGCAGCTTCGAGCGCGGGCAGAGAATGCTCGCCTGTAATCGCGCAGGCCCGACGGTATGCCTCTGTCACAGCAACCCGGAAGGTTCCTTGGCCGAGCCGCAGCACCACAAGAACGGGTGCGCCATACCGAGATCCACTCGACTCGCCAGTTCTGTCAGCAAGAGGGGACCGAGCGCCGTGAAGACCCGCCGCGACGGCTAAACACTCCTGCCAGACCCGGGCACCCTCTCCCCGGTCCAAGTGGTACTTCTTGTCACTCTGGGTCCGCACCGGCCAGTCGCGCGGCGCCGGGACCCAGTGACTGGACGGAAAAAATTCCGGCTAAACGAGAAGAACGCACCCGATCTGTTCGGTGTCGGCTGGCCCGCGAAACCTCACCCGCTCGCGGATCTCGGATATCCGCTCGCGCATCTCGTGCAGACTCTCGCAGCCGTTCCCGGCGCCAAAGCTTTCCCACGCCAGCCAGACCGGCAGGCGGGCATAGCGCGCAAAGTATGCGAATCCGCAGATCGCGTTGTGTGGTGCTCGGAGCTTGAAGAGGAAGGGCGAGAACTCGGGCGCCTGGAAAGTTCGAGTCGCGGATGGCTTCCAGAAATTGACCTCTTCTGAATCGGACCGCGCGAGGAGTCGCTGATACCAGTCATAATCGGTGATCGCGACTGTGCCCTGCATTGGAACCCGCACTCATGTTAGCGGCATGTCGCACCCTCAGACAAGCGGCCTCCCGTCCGCTCAATGCTCCGGGCCACCTGCAGCCGATTCCACACGAGGTCGGTGTCATGCCTCGTCGTAGCCGGGGTCGCCCGGCAGGAGCACCCGGCGCTTGCCGCCCTCGTCGAGCACGCGCGGGCGGATCGTCGGGACCGGGCGCCCGGCGAGCCGGCGCAGCGCCTCGGCCGCCGACCCGGCGCTCTCGAAGAGCATGAGGTTCTTCACGGTCGGGTTGCGGAGCGAGATCTCGCCGCGCGTGGCTGCCTCGATCGCCTCGCGTGGCGAGAGCCAGCGGACCGCGATGACCTCCTTGCCGTCCACGGTCGCCTCCTGCCCCGCCGGCGCCTGGGCCGCGAAGAAGCGCGTGTCGAAGCGGAGCGGCGATTCCTCCGGCGTGATCCAGTGGGCGAAGTAGACGAGCCGGTCGGTCGCCAGGGTGAGCCGCTCGCTCGTGAGCATCGCCCGGAACGCGCGCTTGTCCGCGTGACAGGCGCGGCGATACGCTTCGAGCCGCGCCGGATCCAGCCCGAGCGAGTCGCCGCCGGAGCCGCGCGCGAGCAGGATCCCCACCTCCTCGAACGTCTCGCGGATCACGCCGATCCAGTACGCGAGTGCTGCGGGCGGCGCATGCTCGAGGCCGAGCACGCGGCCCGCCTCGCCCGGATCGGGCCCGGCGCACCACGCCGCGGCGTTGGCGGGGGCGTCGTCGGGTTCGATCTTGCCCCCCGGGAAGACGAAGTCGCCGGCGGCGAACGTGCTGGCGCGATGGCGCTGCATCAGGAGGACGTCGAACCCGCCGGAAGGGCGATCGCGGAGCAAGACCAGCGTGGCGGCGGCGGCCGGCGTGGCCGGCGTCGGTTTGACGGGCACGGTGTAGTGTGCCACCATTCCGCGTCCGCTGTCATTCCTTCCCGAAGGAGACGCCGCCATGGGCGCAGAAGCGCGCTTGAAGGAGCTCAGCATCACGCTGCCGCCGCCCGCGACCCCGGTCGCGAACTACGTCGGCGCGGTCCGGGTCGGCAACCTCCTGTTCGTCTCCGGCCACGGTCCGATCCGGAGCGACGGCAAGCCCATGGCGCGCGGCAAGGTCGGCCGCGAGCTCAGCGTCGAGCAGGGCTACCAGGTGGCGCGCGAGGTCGGGCTCTCGCTGCTCGCGACGACGCGCGCGCAGCTCGGGAGCCTCGACAAGGTGAAGCGCGTCGTCAAGGTCCTCGGCATGGTGAACTCCGCCGAGGACTTCGGCGACCAGCCCAAGGTGATCAACGGCTTCTCCGACCTCATGGTCCAGGTCTTCGGCGAGGCGACCGGCAAGCACGCGCGCTCCGCGGTGGGCATGGCCGGGCTGCCGATGGGCATTCCCGTCGAGATCGAAATGGTCCTCGAGGTAGAATAAGCGCCGTGGCGCCGCTCTTCGACCTCGCCGTCACGCTCATCTCGCTCGTCTTCCTCGCGATCCTCGGCACCATCGCAGGCGTGGCGATCCCCGGCCTCTTCATGGTCGTCGTCGCGCCCTGGCTCGACCGCTTCCTGCCGGAACGAGAGCCGCGCGGCTGAGCCCGGCGGCGCGTCAGCGCCGCGACCCGTCCGCGCCCGCCGTCCCCGCCAGCAGCGCCGGCACCGTGCGCAGCGCCTCGGCGACGCGGGGGCCGTGCCAGGAGAAGGGCTTGCCGTCCACGAGGTGGATCCGGCCTCCGCGCACCGCGGGAACGTCGCGGTACGGCGCCCAGTCGGCGAGGTGCGCCGCGCGAAACCTGAAGGGCTCGTCGGGCAGCAGGATGACCCGGGGACACCGCGCGGCGACGTCGTCGAGCGTCACCGCCGGGTAGCGCTCGGGCCGGTCGGCGAAGACGTTCCGCCCTCCGCAGACGGCGAGGACGTCGCTGATGTAGGTGTCGGCGTTGACGGTCATGTAGGGCTCCCGCCAGATCGCGTAGAAGACGTCCACCGGCGGGCGCGTCGCGCTCGCCGCGCTGACGCGCGCGTAGAGCGGCTCGAGCTCGGCGAGGATGGTCGCCGCGCTGGCGGACGCCCCGGTCAGCTCCCCGAGCTCGCGGATCAGTCGGAGGCCGTCGGCGACGGTCTTCGGATACGTGACCCAGACGGGGATCGACCAGGCGCGCAGGGTCTCGATGTGCGCGCGGACGTTCTCCTCGACGTTGGCGACGACGAGGTCGGGGGCGAGGGCGCGGATCTTCTCAAGGTCGGGATCCTTCTCGCCGCCGATCCGCGTCTTCGTCCGCGTGACCTCCGCGGGCTCGCGGCAGTAGACGGTCACGCCCACGAGGGCGTCGGCGAGGCCGAGGGCGCAGAGGGTCTCCGTCGTGCTCGGGATCAGCGAGACGATCCGCCGCGGCGGCCGCGGCAGGGCGAGCGCGACTCCCGAGGCGTCGACGCGCGCGGTCACGCGATCCGGCGACTCCGCAGGCGATCCACCAGCGCGAAGACCTCGCGCGTCCGCTCGGCGACCTCGCGGTCCCACTTCATGATCTCGTCGAGCGGCGCCTTCCGCTCGATCGCGTCCTCGAGGTTCGTCACGGCCACCCCGAACACCTTCAGCACGCGGCGCGTCTCCTCGCTCGGCATGATGGATTCTCCGTCAGTCCAGGGCGAGCTCGGGCGCGTCTTTCCAGCGCGGCTCCCCCTCGGGCTTGAAGTTCTTCGTGCTCACGAAGTGCATCCCGTGGTGCAGGTTCAGCTTGAACTTGCCGCCGCCGTAGCGCGCCTGGATCCAGCCGGCCGGGTCCTCGAGAAGGGGCTCCATCTCGGCCGCGGGGAGGCGCGCCAGCCACTTGAAGCGGATCGTGCCCGCGTGCGGCTCCTGGACGCCGAGCGTCGCGGTGAACTCGGGCCAGACGCGCGCGAACTCCTCGAGGATCTGCCGGCGCGTCGGGCGCTCGACGCCGCGATTGAGCAGGTTACGCTTGAGATACGGCTCGATCAACTCCCAGCACCACGCGGCGATCACGGCGGCCGGAGTGTACCATGGCCGCGTGAAGCAGGAGATCCGCGAGCGCGTCTGGACGCTCCTGACCGAGCGCCGCGTGGCGCGCTTTCCCCTGCCGCTCCACGACCGCATCCCGAACTTCGCGGGCGCCGAGGCGGCGGCCGCGCGGCTCGCCGAGACGCCGGAGTGGAAGGCGGCCAAGCGCCTCAAGTGCAATCCCGACGCGCCCCAGCGCGCGGTGCGGCTCCGGGCGCTCCGCGAGGGCAAGCTCGTCTTCATGGCGGTACCGCGGCTCCGCGACGCGCGCTGCTTCATCCGGCTCGACCCGGCGAGGCTCGGCGCGCGGCTCGGCGAGGCCGCGACGATCGCGGGCGCCGCGAAGCTCGGCGAGCCCGTCGCCCCGCGCGCCCTCGGCACGATCGACCTCGTCGTGGCGGGCAGCGTCGCCGTGAGCCCGGACGGCGCGCGCGTCGGCAAGGGCGGCGGCTACAGCGACCTCGAGTTCGCCCTGGCCCGCGAGCTCGGCGCCGTGGATCAAGACACCCCGGTCACGACGACGGTCCACGAGCTGCAGGTCCTCGACGGGCCGCTCCCGATGACGGACCACGATGTCCCCCTCGACCTGATCGCGACGCCGGAGCGGGTCATCCGGACGCGGCGCGCGTTCCCGAAGCCGAAGGGCATCCGCTGGGAGGAGCTCGGCGAGGCGCAGCTCGCCGCGATGCCGGTCCTCGCGAGGCTCCGCGCGCGATGAGTGACGTCTAGAGGGAGCCCGCATGGAGCAGGGCGAGCGTCGGTCGTTGGCGCCGAACGTGGATCCAGATGACCGCGTGGTCCTGTTCGACGGCGTGTGCCGGCTGTGTGGTGCGTGGGCACGATTTCTCATCCGCTTCGATCGAAGGCACGCGTTCAAGCTCGCCTCGATCCAGTCCCAGGAAGGACAGGCCATTCTGGCCTGGTATGGCTTGCCGACGGACCGCTACGAGACGATGCTGTTGGTCGAGGGGCCGCGGCTCTACGTGAAATCGGCGGCATTTCTCAACGTGATGCGCGGTCTGCCGTTTCCCTGGTGGCTCGCCGCCGCGCTTGGGGTCGTGCCGAGTGTCCTGCGAGATTGGCTCTATGACCGCATCGCGCTGAACCGCTATGCCATCTTTGGCAAGTTCGAGTCGTGTATGCTCCCGACGCCGGACCATGAGAGGCGCTTCCTCGCCCGAAACAGGAGGGGCGTATGAGCAGACCAGACGATCTCGAGCGGCTCACGGCCGCCCTGCGATTCGCCTATTCGGGCGAGCTCGCCGCCGCGCGGGCGTACCGGGGCCATTGGCGATCCGTCCGCAACCCCGAGGACCGCGCGCAGATCCTGAAAATCGAGAACGAAGAGTGGCGTCACCGCGACCTCGTCGGTGCGATGCTCTCCCGGATCGGGGCGGCGCCGTCCCGAGAACGGGAACGACGCGCCCGCAGGGTCGGGCGGACTCTCGGATTTCTCTGTCACGTCGTCGGCTGGCTCCCGCCCATGTACGGTGCCGGCAGGCTCGAGTCCCGCAACATCAAGGAATACGAGACGGCCGCACGCCTGGCCGTGAAAGCGGGCCGGCCGGAGCTCGTGGACTGCCTGCTGGCCATGGCGGAGATCGAATGGGACCACGAGCAGTATTTTCGGTCGCGCGTGCAGGCGCATCGCCTGGCTCCGTGGTTGCCTCTCTGGCCGGCGCCGCCACCGAGGAGTGAGATCCGGGACTCCTTCAGCCGGGAGATGATCGCGATGGGCACGGCGCCTCTCGGGCCGCTGCGGGACGGGGCGGTGATCGCGGCGGGGCGCTAGGTCTGGCTCGGCCTGAGCCACGCGCGCGTGAACTCGGGCGGGCGCCACGCGGCGAGACGGTCGAGGAGCTCCACGGGCGTCCGCCCCCAGAGGAGGAGCGCGGCGTACTCCGGCCGCACGAATCCCTCCTCGACCGCGTGGGCCAGCATGCGACGGAGCCCGTCCCAGTAGCCCTGCACGTCGAGCGCGCCCACGGGCTTCGCGTGGATGCCGAGCTGCGCCCAGGTGAGCACCTCGAGCGTCTCCTCGAACGTCCCGAGGCCGCCCGGCAGCGCGACGAAGGCATCCGAGAGCCGGGCCATCGTCGCCTTGCGCTCGTGCATGGTCGGCACGACGCGCAGCTCGCTGAGCCCCGGGTGTGCGAGCTCGCGGGTGGCGAGCGGCCCGGGGATGACGCCGACCACCTCGCCCCCGGCCGCGAGCACGGCGTCGGCGAGGGCGCCCATGAGGCCGACCGAGCCGCCGCCGTACACGAGGCCGAGCCCGCGCCGCACCAGCTCGGCGCCGAGGTCGCGCGCGGCCTCCGCGTACACCGGGCGCGCGCCCTCCGCGGAGCCGCAGAAGACGCAGACGCGCTTCACAGCGACGCCGCGAACTCGGCCGAGAGCGTCCCCGTGAAGACCTCCTCCACCGGCCCCTCGAGCCGGAGCGACCAGTCGGGCCGCACCTCGATGACGAGCTCGCCGCCCGGCATCCGCACCCGCACGCGGCCGTGATCGCAGAGCCCGTTCCTCACGGCCGCCGCGGCGGCGCCGCACGAGGACGATCCGGACGCGAGGGTGTAGCCGGCGCCGCGCTCCCAGATGAGGATGTCCAGGGCGTCGCGCGCGCGGACGCGCGCGAACTGGACGTTCGTCCGGTTCGGGAAGGCCGGATGGTTCTCGAGCAGCGGGCCGAGCCGCCGGCAGTCGGCGTCGTCGAGCCGCTCGACGAAGGTCACGCAGTGGGGGTTCCCGATCGAGACGGCGGTCACCATGAGCGTGGTGCCGTCGCCGAGCTGGAGCGGCACGCCGACCACGTCGCGCTCGGGGCCGTGCATCGGGATCTCGGGCGCCCGGAACGTCGCGCGCCCCATCTCGACGGTGACGAAGTTGACGCGGCCGTCCGCGACGTGGCACCGGCACTCGACCACGCCGCCCTTCGTGTCCACCGTGAACGTCGGCCGCTTCGCGTGGCCGTGGTCCCAGAGGTACTTGGCGAAGATGCGGAGGCCGTTGCCCGACTTCTCGGCCTCGCTCCCGTCGGGGTTGAAGATGCGCAGGCCGAAGTCGGCGCGCGCCGTCGGCACCAGCAGGAGGATCCCGTCGGAGCCCACGCCGCGGTTCCTGTCGCAGATCTTCTGGATCGCGCGGACGGAGAGCGGCGCGCGCAGGTCGGCCTCGTTCAGGACGACGTAGTCGTTGCCGAGGCCGTGGCCCTTGGTGAACGGGATCATGGCCGGTGGAGCTCCACGCGACGGCCCGTCGCCGCCGAGAGGTACCCCGCGTAGATCACCTCGACCACCTCGCGCGCGAGCAGCGCCCCCGAGAGGGGCTCGCGCCGCTCGCGGATCGCGTCCACGAAATCCGCGAGCTCCTGCGGGTAGCCGCGCATCCAGTCCTCCTCGGGGCTCGGGAACTGCCAGCCGCCCTTGGTCTCGACCTTCTCGGTGATGTACTCGTCGCCCCACACGGCGCCGTCGGGCGCGTAGGCGGCGACGGCGTTGTTCGGGTTGATGTTCGCCTGGACGACGCCGTTCGTCAGGTAGGCCGTGACCACGTTGCGCACGCCACCGAGCGTGATGTCGTTCGAGTGCACGGTCGCCTTCGTGCCGTCCTCGAAGGTGACGACCGCGACGGCCCAGTCCTCGACGTCCTCGGCGCGCGTCCTCATGTACAGCTTGCGGTCGGCGACGGCCGGCAGCTTGGTGAGCTGGGCGACGTCGGCCGTCACCGCGCGCGCCCGGATCGGGCGGCCGTCCCGCTTGATCCCCTCGTAGTGCTTGAGGTGGAGGACGACGCCGACCGGGTGGGAGCCCATGCGGAGGAGCGCGCCGCCCCCCGCGCTCCGCCAGCGGCTCGCGTACGCGGCGTGGGAGCCCGAGTGGCTCTCCTCCGCGCGCAGCTCGAGGATGACGCCGCCGCTCGCGTCGAGGAGCCGCCGGAGCTTCGCGACGGGCGGCGCGTAGACGAAGTCCTCGGCGTAGCAGAGCGTCACCCCGGCCTTCGCGACGGCGTCCAGGACCGCGTCGGAGTTCCGCAGCGCCTGGGCCAGCATCGCCTCACGCGGCTCGGTCCCCTCGCAGAACGCCCCGGTCAGCGGCTTCTCGACGATCACGTGCTTGCCGGCGCGCGCCGCGTCGATCGCGATCGCGTGGTGGCTGTCGGTCGTCGTGCACACGTCCACGACGTCCACGTCGGGCGACGCGGCCAGCTCGCGGTGGTCGGTGAACACGCGTGGGATCCCGTGCCGGCGCGCGAACGCCTCGGCGTCGGCGCGCGTCCGCGAGCACACCGCGGCGAGCTCGACCTTCGCGGGGACGAGCGGCCGGTAGTTCACCGCGTGGAGGTCCGCGGCGAAGCGCGCGCCGACGATGCCGATGCGGAGGGGCGTCACGCGAGCCTCGCCCGGAGCCAGGCCGTCACCCGCTCGCGCCGCGAGCGCACGTCGCACGGCAGGCGGTGGCCCCACTTCGTCCTGAACCGCTGCATGACCTCGCGCCGGGCCGCCAGGTCGCGCCGCTCGCTCTCGGGCCGCGCGCCGAACTCGCGGGCGCGCGTGCCGCCGCCGTGGTGGACGAAGGGCGCGCGCACGACGAGGCAGCGCCGGCCGCGCTCGCGCACCGCGAACGAGAGGTCGCGGTCGAGGCACATGCAGACCGAGTCCACGACCGCCACCTCCTCCCACGGCGGCCGGACGGTCGGCGCCACGGCGAGGCGGTGGACGATCGTCCGGCCGACGTAGCGCCCGCTCCGGCGCAGCCGCTTGACGCCGTAGAGCCCGGCGAGCCCCGCGGGCTCGACGAGCTCCGTGTCGTTATGGATGACGCAGACGTTCTCGGTCCCGCTGAGCCGCCAGGCCTGGTTCAGCGCCGCGATCACCGAGTGGTTCGCGCTGTTCCGCTCGTAGCGCAGCGGCCACGGGTGGTCGAAGCGCTCGAAGAAGCGGGGCGTGTCGTCGGTCGAGCCGTTGTCCACGACGACGAGCCTGAACGGCTCGGTCGTGGCCCGCAGGCTCTCGAGGCAGGCGCGCGTGAGCGCGAGCTGGTTGAACACCACCATCGCGATCGTGACCCGCGCGCCCAGGGCGGGGCCCGCCGCGGCCTAGCGGCGGTCGATCGGGACGTACGTGGCGTGCGTCGGCCCGGTGTACTCCGCGCGGGGGCGGATGAGCCGGTTGTTGGCGTGCTGCTCCATGACGTGCGCGGCCCACCCCGCGACCCGGCTGATCGCGAAGATCGGCGTGAACTGGTCGGTCGGGATCCCCATGGACTTGTACGCGGCGCCCGAGTAGAGGTCCACGTTCGGGAAGATGTGCTTCTCCTGGCTGACGACGCGGGCGACCGTGTCGAGGATCTCGACGTAGCTCGTGTTGCCCGCCTGCCGCCCGAGCTCCGCCGCGAGCCGGCGCAGGTGCTTGGCGCGCGGGTCCTCCACGCGGTAGACGCGGTGGCCGAAGCCCATGACGCGCGCGTGGTCGGCGAGCGCCTTCCGGATCCACGCCTCGGCCTTCGCCGGGGTCCCGATCTGCTCGACCATCAGCATGACCTGCTCGTTCGCGCCGCCGTGGAGCGGGCCCTTGAGGGCGCCGATCGCGGAGACGATCGCCGAGTGGAGGTCCGACATGGTCGCGGCCGTCACGCGGGCGGCGAACGTGGAGGCGTTGAACTCGTGGTCGGCGTGCAGGATGAGCGCGACGTCGAAGGTTTTCTCCTCGAGCGGCGTCGGCCTGGTACCCCGCAGCATGTAGATGAAGTTGGCGGCGAGCGAGAGCTTGGGGTTCGGCGCCAGGAGGGCCTTGCCCCGGCGGATCCGCTCCCAGGCGGCCACGAGGGTCGGCATCTGCGCGGTGAGCCGGAGGGCCTTGCGCGCCGTGGCCTCGCGCGAGTTGTCGTGCGCGTCTGGGTCGAAGGCGGCGAGTGCCGACACGCCCGTGCGCAGCACCTCCATCGGCGTCGTCTTCTTCGGGAGCGCCCGGAGCATGGCGATCATCTTGGCCGGGAGCCGGCGGGTGCCGGTCGCCGAGAGCACCTTCCGGTGGACCTCCAGCTCCTTCCGGCTCGGCAGGCCGCCGTGCCAGAGGAGGTAGACCACCTCCTCGAAGGTCGAGTGCTCGACGAGGTCGTTGACGTCGTAGCCGCGATAGACGAGCCGGCCTTCGCGCCCGTCGATGAAGCAGATGTCCGACGTCGAGACGACGACGTCCTCGAGACCGCCCTTGCTCTCGATGGTCATGGGCTCCCTCGCCGCGGCAAGATGCGAACCGGCTTGCTTTTTATCACACGTCGCCGGACGCTTCAAGCCGCCGCCATGCGCGCGAGCGACTTCTACGACCACCACCCTATCAGCAAGCAGCAGGTGCTAGCCGCCGTCGCGCGCCGCCGCGGCGGCGACCTCTCCCGCCTCACCCCCGACGAGCTGTTCGAGTTCGACCAGGACCACTACGGCGGCCTGGCCGCGGTGGACGCGCTGGCCCGGCGGGCCGGGATCACGGCGGCGAGCCGGGTCCTCGACGTCTGCGCGGGCCTCGCCGGCCCGGCCCGCTTCCTCGCGAGCCGGCGCGGCTGCCGCGTCGTGGCCCTCGAGCTCCACGCCGGCCGCGCCGCCGGCGCCGCCCGCCTCTCGCGCCTGGTGGGGCTCGCCGGGCGCGTCCCCGTCGTCCGCGGCGACGCCACGGCGCTTCCGTTCGCCGCGGGCGCCTTCGACGCCTGCGTCAGCCAGGAGGCGCTCCTCCACATCCCCGACAAGCTCGTCACGCTGAGTGAATGTCGTCGCGTTCTCCTGCCCGGCGGCAGGCTCGCCTTCACGGACTGGATCGCGCGGCCTGGCCTCGGCGAGCACGAGCGCGCGCGGCTCCGCGAGTGGATGGCGGCGACCACCGTGCAGTCCCTGGACTCCTACCGCGCGCTGCTGGGGCGCGCGGGCTTCACGGCGGTCGAGGCCGAGGACCTGTCCGACGAGTGGCGCGCGGTCCTCCGGCGGCGCCTCGACATGTTCCGCGCGATGCGCGCCGACACGGCGGCGCGGCTCGGCGACCAACGCGCCGGCGAGTACGAGGAGCTCTACGCGTTCTTCGGCGGCCTCGTCGAGGCGGGCAAGCTCGGCGGCGGGCGCTTCAGCGCCTCACGCTGACCCGCGCGGGCGGATCGGCGCGAGCGTCGCGTCGAGCGTGGCGAGCGTGTAGGGCTTGCCGATCACGAAGGCCACGCGCGCGACCTCCTCGGGCTTGAGCTCGCGGCCCGCGGCCCAGCCGGTGACGAGCCCGATCGGGAGGTCCGGCCAGCGGGCCTGGACCACGCGCACCACGTCCCAGCCGTTCATCCCGGGCATGCCGAGGTCGGTGATCACGACGTCCACGCGCTCCCCCGACTCGAGCCGCTCGAGCCCCTCGCGGCCGCTCGCCGCGGCGACGACCGTGTGGCCCAGGACCCCGAGCGAGTCGCCGAGCGCCTGGCGGACGAGGACCTCGTCGTCGATCAGGAGGATCTTGATCGGTGTCGCCGACGGCGTGGGCGGCGCGGCGTGGGCGTCCGGCGCCGTCGCCGCGTCGGCCTCGGGGAGCCGCAGGGTCACGACGGTGCCGCGGCCGGGCTCGCTCTCGATCGAGAGCTCGCCGTGATGCCGCTGCGCGATGCCGTGGGCCACGGAGAGCCCGAGGCCCGTGTTCTGCGGGCCCTTGGTCGTGAAGAAGGGCTCGAACGCGCGGCGGCGCACCTCGTCGGTCATCCCGACGCCGGTGTCGGCGACCGTGCACACGACGTGGCCGTCGGCCGCGCCCGTCGTGATCGTGATCGTGCCGCCCTCGGGGAGCGCGTCCACCGAGTTCAGGAGGAGGTTCATGATGACCTCGCGGAGCGACGGCGCCTCGCCCACGACGGGCAGCACGGGGGCGAGGCGCGGCACGACCTCGATCGTGGCCCCGCGGACGTGCGCCTGGTCCTGCCAGCGCGGGCGCGTCAGCTCGACCACCTCGCGCACGAGGTTGCTCAGATCCACGCGCGCCACGGGCTCGACGGGCCGGACGCCGGTGAAGCCGAGCACGCGGCGCACGACCTCGGCGGCGTCGAGCGTCGCCCGCTGCACGACCTCGAGCGGCCCGCGGATGCCGGGGTCCTGCACCTTGAGGAGGAGGAGCTGGTTCCGTCCCGCGACGACCGAGAGCAGGTTGTTCAGGTGGTGCGCCATGCCCGAGGCCATCTGGCCCATCGCGCGGAGCGTCTCGCCCTCGACGATGCGCGCCTGGGCCGCCTTGAGGTCCTCGAACGCCTGCTGCAGGCGCGCCGCCGAGCGCTGCGCCTCCTCGAGGAGCCGCGCGTTCTCGAGCGCGTAGGCGACCTGGGCCAGGAGCGTGTTGAGGAACTGGAGGTCGGTCGGGCCGAAGCTCCGGGCCGGGTCGCCCGTGGCGAGCGTGACGACGCCGATGATCCGGTCCTCGACGCGGATCGGCAGGCAGACCGCGTCGCCGGCGAGCTCGGGCTCGCCGAGCTGCGCCACGCGCCCGGCGATGCCCTCGCCCACGGGCACCTCGCGTGCCGCCGCGCCCTCCTCGCCCGTCCCGCGCGCCGCGACGGCGCGGAGCACGCGGCGCTCCGGGTCGAGCAGCATGATCGCCCCGCTGCGCGCGCGCACCGTGCGCATGCTGCGCTCGAGCACGAGGTTCAGGAGGTCCTGCATCTTGGGAACCCGCGAGGCCAGCTCGACCAGCTCGTTCAGCGCCGAGAGCTTGAAGACCAGGTCTTGCAGCCGGTCGGTGGACGCGCGCAGCTCCTCGAGCATCCGCGCGAACGCGCCGCCGATCTGGCCGATCTCCGTGACGCGGCCGAGGCCGGGCACGGCCGACTCGACGATCCCGTCGCCCGGCGCCGCGCCCGGCTCGGGCACCGCGACCGCCGCGGCGAGGCGCGTGATCTGCCCGACCATCCCCCGGAGGACGACGAAGCCGAGGACCGCGAGCACGAGCGAGAGCAGCAGGCTGATCTGCGTCTCGAGCGTCCACAGGGCGCCGCTCGTGCGCAGGACGGGCAGGAGCGCCAGCAGCGGCAGGAGGGCCGCGAGCGTGAAGATGATGGCCGCCGCGCGCCGCAGCCCGATGGTCTCGGAGAAGAACGAGCCTGGTCGCATCGCCGGGGCCTCAGCGGAACCGCTTGAGCAGATCCTTCAATTCGCCCTCGATCTTCTTACGGTCGGCGTCGCGGACGAGCGACGCGGGCTCGACCCGGATGGACGGCGACGCCGCCGGGCCCGTCACCTTCGCCTTCACCTCGGCCTTGTCGCGGCTCACGACGACGTCGAGGTTCATCCGGCCCGTCGCGAGGCCGTACTGGCCCGCGACGGCCACCCTCATGAGGCGGCTCGCGTAGAGGAGGTCGCGGGTCGTCACGACGCCGTTCGCGATCTGGTAGGTCCCGGTGATCGAGTCGAACTCGAGCGGCGCGCCGGAGGGCACGTCGGTGCCGAGGAGCGCGGAAACCGCGCCACCCACCCGGACGAGGCCGCCGAGCAGCTCGAGCGCCTGGGTGCCGACGACGTGGCCCGGACCGATCCGCAGCCGGCCAGGGCCGGAGAGCGTGTTCCAGATGTCGGCGGCGCTGAAGGCGAGCGCGCCGTCGAGGTCGAGCGGGCCCGTCACCGCGTAGCTCTGGCAAAGGAAGTCCACCAGCACACGCTCGACGGGGAGCCCCTTGATGGCGAGGTCGCCGAGCTCGACGCGCGTGCCGCGGTCGAGCGTCGCCGCGAGGCTCAGCGAGATCGTCCCGCCCGCGAGGCCCGCGCTGACGGGGCGGCTCGTGAGCCGCGCCCCGTCCCAGGCCACGCTCTCGAGCTTCAGCGGTACCAGCGTCAGCGTGCGCCGCCTGGGCTCGGCGCAGGCGGCGACCTCCTGCGTGACGCGCGCGCTTGCCAGCTCGACCGCGCCCGCGGCCTTTGGCGCGCCGAGCGTGCCGCTCAGGACGAACGCGCCCTTGATGGGGCCCGCGATCGCCGGCGCCCGGCCGAGGCCCGCGGCGACCAGCCCCGCGACGTCCTTGCCCTCGACGCCGACGCGGGCGTGGAGGGGGGCCTCGAGCACGCTCTTGCCGTTCAGCGCGAGCCGGCCGTCGGCGATCGTCACGCGAAGGTCGCCCGGCTGGACGCGCGCCGCGCCCTCGAGCGTGAGCGCCCCGCCGCGCGCGCCCAGCGTGAGGTCGAGGTCCTCCACGCGGTAGTTCGCGAGCGCGCCCCCCCCGCCGCGGGCCACGTAGGTGACGGTGCCCTTCTCGATCGTCACGCGTCCCGGCAGCGCGCCGGGCGCACCCCCGCCCGCCCCGCCGCCCGCGCGCCCGGCGCGGCCCGCGCCGC
>DATFVL010000254.1 GCA_035260325.1 Candidatus Methylomirabilota bacterium
CCAGAAGAAGCTTCCCCGCCAGCCGAGCCACAGCGTGAGCGCTGTGGCGAGCGGGACCACGACGAGCTGGCCCGCCGACATTCCGCCCGCCGCGATGCCGATGGCGACGCCGCGCCGCGCCTCGAACCAGCGCGTCGCGACCGTCGCGGCCGTCGTCATCGCGACGCCGCCGGCGCCGAGGCCCATGAGCAGGCCCGTCGTGACGTACACATGCCAGAGCCGCTGGACGAAGGCCGCGCCGATCGCGCCGGCGCCCAGAAGGAGGAGCGAGGCCCCGACGACGCGCCTCGGGCCCCAGCGATCGGCCTGTCGGCCGACGAGCGGGCCGGTGGCGCCGAGCAGGAGCAGGGAGATCGCGGCGGCGCCGGAGAGCGCGCCGCGCCCCCAGCCGAACTCGGCCTCCATGGGCTTGATGTAGACGCCGAAGACCGAGCGGACGCCCGAGCCGGCCAGCATGCAGAGGGTGATCGCGCCGAGCACGATCCAGGCGGGGTGGAGCCGGGGACGGGGGGTCACGCGCTTAGGATGCCATGGCCCCCCGTCCTCGATTCAGTTCAGGACTTCCGCGGCCACCTCGCGCCTGAAGGTGAGGGCGTCGCCCACCGCGTCCACGACGACCGTGTCGCCCTCCTTGAACTCGCCCTCGAGCAGCCTGAGCGCCAGCGGATCCTGGATGAGCCGCTGGATCGTGCGCTTGAGGGGCCGCGCGCCGAACGTCGGGTCGTGGCCCTCGCGGCCGAGCAGCGCCTTCGCCGCGTCGGTCACCTCGAGCGTGAGGCGCTTGGCCTCGAGCCGGCGGCGGAGACGCCCGAGCTGGATCTCGACGATCCGCGCGAGCTCCTCGCGCCCGAGCGGGTGGAAGATCACCACCTCGTCGATGCGGTTGAGGAACTCCGGCCGCAGCGTGTTCCGCAGCTCCTGCATGAGGAGCGGCCGCACCTTGTCGGGCTTCTCGTACTCGCGGAAGATGTGGCTCCCGAGATTCGAGGTCATGATGACGACCGTGTTCCGGAAGTCCACCGTGCGGCCGTGGCCGTCGGTCAATCGGCCGTCGTCGAGGAGCTGAAGCAGGACGTTGAAGACGTCGGCGTGCGCCTTCTCGATCTCATCGAACAGGACCACAGAATACGGACGCCGGCGCACGGCTTCGGTCAGCTGGCCGCCCTCGTCGTACCCGACGTAGCCGGGGGGCGCGCCGATGAGCCGCGCCACCGTGTGCTTCTCCATGTACTCGGACATGTCCAGGCGGATCATGGCCCGCTCGTCGTCGAACAGGAACTCGGCGAGCGCCCGCGCGAGCTCGGTCTTGCCCACGCCGGTCGGCCCGAGGAACAGGAAGGAGCCGATGGGGCGGTTTTCGTCCGCGAGGCCGGAGCGCGCCCGCCGGACGGCGTTCGCGACCGCGCGGATCGCTTCCTCCTGGCCGACCACACGCTCCGCGAGCCGCTCCTCCATGCGGACGAGCTTCTGGATCTCGCCCTCGAGGAGCCGCGTCACCGGAATCCCGGTCCACTTCGCCACCGTGATGGCGATGTCCTCCTCGTCCACCTCCTCGCGCAGCATGCGGCCCTGCGCCCCGCGCTCGGCGAGACGCCCTTCGAGCTCGGCGAGCTGCTTCTCGAGCGCGAGGAGCGTGCCGTAGCGGAGCTCGGCGGCCTTCGTGAGGTCGCCCCGCCGCTCGGCCTCGGCCATCTGCTGCCTGGCGGCCTCGATCTCCTCCCTGACCTTGCCGAGCCGCGTGATGCCCTCGCGCTCGACCTGCCAGCGGGCCTTGAGCGCGGCGCCCTTCTCCTGGAGCTCCGCCAGCTCGGCGTCGATCTTCTGGAGCCGCTCGCGCGAGAGGGGATCGTCATCGCGCGCGACGGAGACGCGCTCGATCTGGAGCTGCATCACGCGGCGGTCGATCTCGTCGATCTCCTGCGGCTTGGACTCGATCTGGATGCGGATGCGGGCCGCGGCCTCGTCCACGAGGTCGATGGCCTTGTCGGGGAGGAACCGGTCGGCGATGTACCGGTGCGAGAGCACCGCCGCCGCGACGAGCGCCGTGTCCTTGATCTTCACCTTGTGGTGCGTCTCGTACTTGTCCTTGAGGCCCCGGAGGATCGCGATCGTGTCCTCGACGGACGGCTCGCGCACCATGACCGGCTGGAACCGCCGCTCGAGCGCGGCGTCCTTCTCGACGTGCTTGCGGTACTCGTCGAGCGTCGTCGCGCCGATGCAGCGGAGCTCGCCGCGCGCCAGCGCGGGCTTGAGCATGTTCGCCGCGTCCACCGCGCCCTCGGCCGCGCCCGCGCCCACGAGCGTGTGGAGCTCGTCGATGAAGCAGACGATCCGGCCCTCCGACTCGGTGATCTCCTTGAGCACGGCCTTCAGCCGGTCCTCGAACTCCCCCCGATACTTGGAGCCGGCGACGAGGGCGCCGATGTCGAGCGCCACGAGCGTCTTGCCCTTGAGCCCGTCCGGCACGTCGCCCGCGACGATGCGCTGTGCGAGGCCCTCGACGATCGCGGTCTTGCCGACGCCGGGCTCGCCGATCAGCACCGGGTTGTTCTTCGTGCGGCGCGAGAGGACCTGGATGACGCGCCGGATCTCCTCGTCGCGGCCGATGACGGGGTCGAGCTTGCCCTTGCGGGCGAGCTCCGTGAGGTCGCGCGCGTAGCGCTGCAGCGCCTGGTACTTGTCCTCCGGATTCGGGTCGGTGACCCGCTGGGAGCCGCGCACCTCGACGAGCGCCTTGTAGATGGCGTCCGGCGTGGCGCCGTGCTGCGCCAGGAGGCGCCCCGCGGCCCCGTCGCGCTCCTGCGCGAGCGCCAGCAGGAGGTGCTCGGTCGAGACGTACTCGTCCTTGAGACGCTCGGCCTCCGCCTGCGCGCGCGCGAGCGCCTTGCGCGTGCGCTCGCCGAGATACTGGCCGCTCCCGCCGGTGACCGTGGGGAGCTTCGCGAGCTCGGCCCGCAAGGCCTGCTGGATCGCCTCGCGCCGCGCGCCGAGCTTGGCGAGCAGCGGGCCGACGACGCCCTCGGGCTGCTCGACCAGCGCCGCGAGGAGGTGCTCGGGCTCGAGCGCCTGGTGGCCCTCGCGGTCCGCGAGCGACTGCGCCGCCTGCAACGCTTCCTGTGCCTTCACCGTGAACTTGTCGAGTCTCATGCTCCTCTCACCCCTGGTAGGCGCGCGGGTCGTCCCGCCTGAGCGCCCTCAGCTTTTCGTACAGCTCTTTCTCCGCCGCGCCGAGCTCGCTCGGCATGACGATCCTCACCGTCACGAGCTGGTCGCCGGCGCCCGCGCCCTTGAGGCGCGGCATCCCGTAGCCCGGCAGCCGGAACACGCGGCCGCTCGAGGTCGCCGCCGGGATCTTCATCGAGACCTTGCCCTTGAGCGTCGGCACCTCGAGCGTCGTGCCGAGCGCCGCCTCGGGGGCGGTGATCGGCAGCGTCAGGTGGACGTCGTCGCCCTTGCGCTCGAACATCGGGTGCGGGGATACGGTCACCTCGAGGTAGAGGTCGCCGCGCTCCCCGGCCCCGCCGCCGCCCTCGCCCGCGACGCGCACGCGCTGGCCGCTCCTGACGCCGGCGGGAATCTTCACGTCCACCTGGCGCCGCGCCCGCTCCCAGCCGTTTCCGTGACACGTGGCGCACGGCTGGCCCTTGACGTTGCCGCTGCCGTGACAGGTCGGGCACGGCTCGTCGAGGTCGAGCGCGAAGGTGCGGCGCGTGCCAGCGAACGCCTCCTCGAGCGTGATCTCGATCGCCGCCTGCACGTCCTGGCCTCGGCGTGGCCGCCGGGCGCCGAACCACTCCCCGGCGTCGAAGCCGGCGCCGCGCCCCGCGCGCCGGCCGCCGAGGTCGCCGAACACGGTGCGGAAGAACTCCGAGAAGTCTCCCAGGTCGCCGGGATCGCCCTGGTACTCGACCCTGAACCCGCCGCGATCTCCTGCCGGACCCTGCTGGACGTGGCGCTGCCAGTCGGGGCCGAGCGTGTCGTAGCGGCGGCGCTTCTCGCGATCCGAGAGAACCTCGTAGGCCTCGCCGATCTCCTTGAACCGCTCGCCGGCGTCCTTGGTCTTGGCGACATCCGGGTGGTACTTGCGCGCCAGCTTCCGGTAGGCGGACTTGATCGCCTTGTCGTCCGCGTTCCGGTCGACACCCAGAATCCGGTAATAGTCCTTGAACTCGACGCTCATCGGCGACTGATCCTACAAAGAATATAGCAGATAAGTTTAGTCTGTCTAGCTAAGATGCCTCAGCCACTGGGGTCAAGTGGCTGAAATAACGACCGTTTGGTGTTCCGGCGATCCCTATGGCCGGGCGGCGTCGCCCCCCGCTCACCCGCGGCCGAGCGTGAAGGCTACGTAGAGCGACATCGGGCCCCGCTGCAGGAGCACCGTGAGCCGGTCGCCCTCCTTCACGTCGCGCGTGAGGCGATCGAAGTCGGACATGCCGCGGATGTTCTGGCGGTTGATCTGCTTGATGATGTCGCCGCGCTGGACCCCCGCCTCGCCGGCCGGGCTCCCGTCCTCCACGCGCGCCACGAACACGCCCTCGAGCGAGCGCAGGTTGAGGCGCGCCGCCAGATCGGGCGTGATCGGCCGCACCTCGAGCCCGAGGAGCGAGCGGGGGCCGCCGGGGCGCCTCGACGCTTCCCGCTCGTCGGGCGCCTGGGCGATCTTCACCTCGATCGCCAGCTCCTTCTGCTCGCGCCAGACCTTGAGCTTCGCGACGCGGTCGGGCGCGGAGAGACCGACGGCGCGCTGCAGGTCGCCCGGCCCCTCGAGCCGCTTGCCGTCGAACTCGACCAGGATGTCGCCCCGCTGGATGCCGGCCCGGGCCGCCGGACTGTCGGGCACGACCTCGTTGACGAGCACCCCCTTGGCGTCGCGGGTCCCGAACTCGCGGGCGAGGTCGGGCGTGAGCGGCTGGATCGAGACGCCCAGCCAGCCGCGGGTCACGCGGCCCTTGTCGCGGAGCTCCGTGTAGATCTTCCGGGCCATGTTGGACGGGATCGCGAACCCGATGCCGGAGCCCCCGGCGACGATCGCGGTGTTGATCCCGATCACCTCGCCGTGCATGTTGACGAGTGGCCCGCCGGAGTTGCCCGGGTTGATCGCCGCGTCGGTCTGCAGGAAGTCGTCGAAGGGCCCCTGGCCGATCTGGCGGGCCTTGGCGCTGATGATCCCGGCCGTCACGGTCGCCTGCAGGCCGAACGGCGAGCCGACGGCGATGACCCAGTCGCCGACCTGCATCTTGTCCGAGTCGCCCAGCCGGGCGAAGCGAAAGGTGTTCTTACCGTCATCCAGCTTGAGCACGGCGAGGTCGGTCTTCTTGTCCAGGCCGATGACCTTCGCCTTGTGCTTGCTGCCGTCGAGCGTGGTGACCTCCATGTCGGTCGCGCGCTCGACGACGTGGGCGTTGGTGAGCGCGATGCCCGTGGGGTCCACGATGACGCCCGACCCCAGGCTCCGCTCGGGGATCCGCTCCGGCGCCTCGCCGAAGAAGCGGCGGTAGAACTCCTCGCCGAAGAACTCCTCGAACGGCGTGCGCCCCGGGAAGCCCCGCGACACGGTGTTGATGTTGACCACGGCCGGCTTGATCGCGTCCGCGACCGCGGCGAACGAGCCGCTCGGCAGCGGCATCTGCACCGGCAGGATCGGCGCCTGCGCCGCGGGCGCCGGGCCGAGCGCCTGGGCGCGGGCGTCGCCCCGGCCCTTGACCCATGCCCCGAGCGAGACGCCGACGACCAGGACCACGACGAGCGCCGCCAGGAACGTCCTCCGCCTGAGCTGGATCATCGCGCGGCCTCCTCCGTCACGCCCTCGCCCGCCAGCGCGCGGCGCAGCGCCTCGCCCTCGAGCGTCTCCGTGCGCTTCAGCTGCCCGGCCGCCGCGATCAGCACGGCCTTCTTGGTCGTGAGGACCCCGCAGACACGATCGTGGGTCCGGTCGAGGATCGCGCGGACCTCCTCGTCGATGGTCCGCGCCGTCGCCTCGCTGAAGTTCCGCTCGCCACCGAGCCCCGAGCCCTTGAGGAAGAGCGGCGTCGTGTCGCTGTAGGTCGCCAGGCCGAGCCGCTCGGACATCCCGTACTTGGTGACCATGAGGCGGGCGAGCTCGGTGGCCCGCTCGAGATCGTTGTGCGCGCCGGTCGAGACCTCGCCGTAGACGAGCTCCTCGGCGACGCGGCCGCCGAGCAGCACGGCGATCCGGTCCTCGAGCTCGCTCCGCGTGAGGAGGAAGCGGTCCTCGGTCGGCAGCTGGTAGGTCATGCCGAGCGCCGCCACGCCGCGCGGGATGATCGTCACCTTGTGCACCGGGTCGGCGTGCGGGAGCGACGCCGCCACCAGGGCGTGCCCCATCTCGTGGTGGGCGACAATATCGCGCTCCTTTTCGGATAGCACTCGACTCTTCTTTTCTAGTCCTGCAACAACTCGATCTATGGCCTCTTCGAAGTCGGACATCTCCACCGCGTCCTTTTCCTTGCGCGCGGCCAGCAGCGCCGCCTCGTTGACGATGTTGGCGAGATCGGCGCCGGCGAAGCCCGGCGTCCGCGCCGCGATCACGCCGAGGTCGACGTTCGACGCCAGGACGACGGCGCGCGCGTGCAGCCTGAGGATCGCCTCGCGGCCGCGCAGGTCGGGCTTGTCCACGACCACCTGGCGGTCGAAGCGGCCCGGACGCAGGAGCGCCTGGTCGAGCACTTCGGGGCGGTTGGTCGCGGCCATGATGATCACGCCCTTCGATGAGTCGAAGCCGTCCATCTCGGCCAGGAGCTGGTTCAGCGTCTGCTCGCGCTCGTCGTGGCCGCCGACGAAGCCCGTGGCCCCCGCGCGCGACTTGCCGATGGCGTCGAGCTCGTCGATGAAGATGATGCACGGCGCCTTGTCCTTGGCCTGCTCGAAGAGGTCGCGCACGCGCGCGGCGCCGACGCCCACGAACATCTCGACGAATTCGGAGCCCGAGAGCGTGAAGAAGGGCACGTCCGCCTCGCCGGCGACGGCGCGCGCGAGCAGCGTTTTGCCCGTGCCCGGCGGGCCCACGAGGAGCACGCCCTTCGGAAGGCGCCCGCCGAGCCGCTGGTACTTCTTTGGGTTCCGGAGGAAGTCCACGATCTCGACGAGCTCGGCCTTGGCCTCGTCCACGCCCGCGACGTCCGCGAAGCTGGTCTTCAGCTCCTTGCGGTCGAAGATCTTGTGCTTCGAACGGCCGAAGGAGAGGGCCTGCGTGGGGCCGCCGCCCACCCGGCGCATGAGGAACATCCAGAGGCCGACCATGATACCGAGGGGGAGCACCCAGCCGAAGAAGAGGTCGCGCACGAACGTGGACTCGACGCGGCCCGTGAACTCGACGTGGTGCTGCTCGAGCTCGCGGACGAGGGGCTGGTCGTCCACGCCGGGGATGCGCGTCGCCGTGAAGACGCGGACCGGGCCGTCCCCGCCGAGCCAGCGCCGGAGGCGGTCACCGGCCTCGCCGGGCGCCGTGGGCAGGGCGTCGGGCTTCGCGACGCCGCGGATCTCGCGGTCCGTCAGCGCGACCTTTTCGATCTTGTCGGCGCGCAGGAGCTCGAGGAACTTCGACATCGGGATCTCGACGGTGCGGGGCGCCAGGAGCCACGACTGGAGAAGCGACAGGACGACGGCCGCCACGAGGACGTAGGCGAGCGAGAACTGGAAGCGTTGGGAGAGCTGCGGCTTCATCGCGGGCTCCTCGTAGCGATGTTAATGTTCGGCCTCGCGTGTGTCAAACGCGTCCGGGTCGTTTTCCCT
>DATFVL010000255.1 GCA_035260325.1 Candidatus Methylomirabilota bacterium
GAACCCGGCCGGCGTCACGGCGCCGCCGTCCCCGCGGCTCGCGTACGCGATCGCGCCGAGCGCCCTCAGGTCGTTGCGCTCGCCGCCGGTGCCGACGAAGACGCCCGCGCGTGGCGATCGGAGCGCCTCGCGCGCGTGGGCCGCGACGACGGCGCCGCCCGCCGCGCGCACGCCGAGGACGACGCTCCGGGGCTCGAGCGCGTCGAGCCCCGCCTCGGCGCGGAACGCCTCGAGCGCCGCGGGATCCGCCAGCGTCGCCGCCATCTGGCTCGGCAGGCCCTCGGGATCGAAGTGCGTGATGCGGCGGACGCCCGAGATGCCGGCGAGCGCCGCCTTCCAGAACGCGTCGCGGCCGGCGCCGATCGGCGTGACCACGTCGAGGCCGGTCACGACGACGCGCCGCGCCGGCGTCGCGTCACGCGAGGAGCGAGTAGCCACCATCGACGACCAGCACCTGTCCTTGAATAGACTGGGCGGCCGGGCTCGCGAGGAAGAAGACGACGTCGGCGACGGCCTCGGACGAGACGAGCGCGCCCCCGGGCGTCCGCGCGCGGATCGCCGCCAGCGCTGCCGCGCCGTCGGGCAGCATCCGCCAGACGTCGGTTTCCACGGCGCCAGCGGCCACCGCGTTCACCGTGATGCCGCGCGCGCCCAGCTCGACCGCGAGGTAGCGCGTGAGCGCCTCGAGCGCCGCCTTGGAGACGCCGATCGCCGTGTAGCCCGGGATCACGCGCTGGCTCCCGAGGCTCGAGAGCGCCACGATCCGCCCGCCCGGGGTCATCAGCTTCGCCGCCTCCTGGGCGCAGAGGAGCAGGGGGCGCGCGTTCGTCGCGAGGACCCAGTCCCACTGCTTGGCCGACACCTCGAGCGCGCTCCGGAGCACGCCGGAGGCCGCGTTGCTCACGAGCACGTCCAGGCGCCCGGCGGCCTGGCCGACCTCGGCGAGCATGCGCCGGATGTCGGCCGGCTCCTTGAGGTCGGCCTGGACGAGCTGCGCGGATCCGCCGCGCAGCTCGATGTCGCGCGCGGTCTTCTCCGCCGCCTCGCGATTGATGAAGAAGTTCACGAAGACCCGCGCGCCGGCCTCCGCGAAGCGGAGCGCGATCGCGCGCCCGATCCCCCGCCCGCCCCCGGTGACCAGCACGGCTCGCGGCTCGCTCACGCCCGATCCCCTCGCGAGGTCAGGTCGAGCGGCGACCGCTGGATCTCGTCCGCGAGCGCACGGAGCCGCGCCGCTTCCGCGCCCGTGTCGGTCCCCGGCCTCGCGTCCTCCACCTCGTACTCGAGCGTCGCCGTCGCCACCCGACGCTCGGCGACGTCCGCCGTCGCCGCCACGACCCACGCGCCACCGCCCCCGCGGCGCTCACACCGGATCCGGAGCTGATCGCCGGGACGCACGAAGTGACGGAAGGAGCCGCGCGTCAGCCGGACCAGCCGTCCCACCCGGGTGAAGTCGGACGTGAGCCCGATGAGGAGCTGCGCCGCCTGGGCGAAGGCCTCGACGACGAGCGCCCCCGGCAGGATCGGGCATCCCGGAAAATGATCGGCGAAGACGTCTTCGGTGGCGCTCACGTTCCGCAAGGTCTCGATGGCGAAGTCGGGCTCGACGGCGATGATGCGATCGACGAAGAGGAACCTCATGCGTTCTGCGACGGGCGCCGAGAGCACCCGGCCGTTCGAGCGGCGTCAGGCTCCCGGCGCGAGGCGCGAGCCCGCGGCCAGCTGGCGCACGATGTATTCCGTCACCGCCCGCACCGTGAACCGGTTCAGCACGGCCTCGACCGCGGCCGGCGCGTGCAGGTTCTCGTTCAGGTACCCGGCGAAGCGCTCCACAGTGAGATCGGAGAGATCGAGTGGCGTGCCGTCGAGATCCGCGAGCATCCGCTCGGCGAGCGCGCGAACCACCTCCTGCGCGTCGCCCGGGGCGCGCGCGACGCCGTGCTTGGCCGCCACGTGCTCCAGCACCGCCCCGACGGTGGCGGGTGACACGGTGCGCAGCTCCTCGGAGGGCACGGCGATTCCGTACCGGCTCTGCAACACCTGGGCGAGCACGCCGAGGTCGCGCCACTCGATCCGGCGGTCCTGGATCAGCCGGACCGGCAGGTCCACGCCGAACGTCTGCTGGCACTTGAAGCTCATGTCGAGGAAGTCGATGGACTCCGCGCCCAGGTCGCGGATCAGCGCCGCGCCGTCGGTCACCGCCGCCTCGTCCACGCCGAGCGACTCGACGATGGTCTTGCCGACGCTGACGCGTACCTCCGAGCGTGTCCAGATCTTGGTCGTATCCGGCTCCATGCGCTGAGCGGCCTCCTTAGCCGATACCCCCGTCCACCGCGATGACCTGGCCCGTGATGTAGCTGGCGTCCTCCGACGCGAGGAAGACCGCGAGCGACGCGACCTCCTGGGGCCGGCCGACCCGCCGCATCGGAATCCACTCCCGGAGCTTGGGCGCCGCCATCCCGATGAACGGCCGGCTCATGTCCGTCTCGATCAGCCCCGGGGCGATCGCGTTCACGGTGACGCCGCGCCCGGCCAGCTCGGTCGCGAGGGCGCGCGTGAACGCGTTGACCCCGCCCTTCGAC
>DATFVL010000256.1 GCA_035260325.1 Candidatus Methylomirabilota bacterium
GCAGGACGGGGAAGCCGTAATAGAGGATGCCCCACGAGACCGTCTCGGTGATGCAGAGCGCGGCGACGACGATCCAGCCGTAGTAGAGGCGCGCGGGGGTCACGGACGCCTATTAGCGCACACGCGGACCGCCGCGCGATGCGCTCGTTTCCGGCCCGTCCGTTTCTGGCGCCTTGATGATAGGATCGGGCGCATGCCGACCCCCGTGGACCCGACCGACGTCCTGATGACCGGCGAGAACTCGTTCATCCGCCTGAGCCCCGACGGCGGGAAGACGCAGTCGGACCGCCTGAGCCACTGGCGCGTCCTCTGGTGTCCCGCGGGCAGCGGGCACGCGCTCTTCGTCCAGAGCACGCTCACCGACGGCAAGGTGCGGATCTACGCGGACAACACCGCCGTCGCGCGCTGGCTCCAGCGCACGATCGAGACGCTGCTCTTCCCGGCGTTCGCCGACCCCGACCTGCCGGTCCTCGGCGCCGAGTTCACGCGGAGCGGCGGACCGCACTCGACGGCGGTCGAGATGATCGTCGCGACGTCCGACCGGATCCGGATGACGTGGTGGGACTGCATCGAGCCGTTCGTGCTGACGCTGCCGCCGGGCTTCAACAACCGCCCGATCGGCGTCTTCAGCACTTTCTTCCCGGCGAAGTCGGCGCAGGTGGAGCTGAACGGGCGCGTCGCGACGAGCCGGCCCTGGCCCGAGATGCGCGGCGACCGCCAGGGGTCGAGCGCGTGTCTCGCGTGGTCGGAGACGTGGGTCAAGCCGCGCGGCTAGGAACGCGTCAGCGTCTCCCCGTCCGGCGACGCCAGTAGAACGGGCGTCGGCGACCGTGCGCGATCGCGAGGACTGTGACCCGCGTGTCGCTAAGCTCGTAAATCACGGAGTACGGGAACTTCCGGACTTACAGTCGCCGTCGGGCCGCGTCGAATCGCGGCCAACGCAACGGGTTCGCGGCGATGAGGCGCAGGGCGCGCGCGATCTCACGATCGAAGTCGGCGGCAACGGGTCGGCTGCGGGAGAAGTACCAGCGGTAAGCCTGCTCGTAGTCTCGTGAAGCCTCAGGATGGAAGAGGATGCTAGGTCTTGGCACGGACCCGTTTGCGGACTCGAGCGCGCACCTTTGACCACGGGATCGGACGAACCTCGCCCTCCCGGAGTTGCCGAGCGCGCCGCTCGATCTCCGCAGCCCACGCCGCATCGGCGTGGCGATCTTTTTCTGATTCGAGGCTGACGAGGACCTCTTCTACGAGCCGGACGCGTTCCTGCGCGGGCAACCTGACCGCGGCGCGGACCACGTCGTGCGCCAGGCGAGCCATATGATCACCTCCTTGCCTCGCTCGTCTACAACTACAGAGAGTGTACGGGCGGGGCGGATATAGCGTCAATGTCGTAGAAGAGATACAGCCTCGCGGGGGTATCATGCCCCGTATGTCCGACCTCCTCGAGACGCTCGAGGTCGAGACCGCGCGCGAGCCGGAGGCGTGCGTCATCTGGCTGCACGGCCTCGGCGCCGACGGCCACGACTTCGAGCCGATCGTCCCCGCGCTCGACCTCCCCGAGACGCCGGGGGTCCGCTTCGTGTTCCCGCACGCGCCGCGGCAGCGGGTGACGATCAACGCGGGCATGGTCATGCGCGCCTGGTACGACGTCTACGGCGTCGACGGTGTGCGGCGCGAGGACGAAGCCGGCATCCGCGCCTCGCAGGCGCGCGTCGAGGCGCTCATGGCGCGGGAGAAGGCGCGCGGGATCCCGGCGGCGAAGCTCGTGCTCGCGGGCTTCTCCCAGGGCGGGGCGATGGCGCTCCACACCGGGCTGCGTCATCCCGAGCGGCTCGCGGGGATCATGGCGCTCTCGAGCTATCTGCCGCTCGCGGCCACCCTCGCCGCCGAGGCGCACGCGACGAACCGCGACACGCCGATCTTCATGGCACACGGCGCGCACGACCCGCTGATCCCGCTGGCGCGTGCCGCGCGCTCGCGCGATCTGCTGCACGCGCAGGGTTACCGCGTCGAGTGGCGCGAGTACCCGATGGCGCACGAGGTCTGCGACGCGGAGATCCGTGACCTTTCGGCGTGGCTCCGCGGCGTGCTAGAGTTCGGCGTCATCCCGCCACCCAGGAGGCACCGATGAGAGCTCTCAGCGCGATCCTGCTGCTCACGCTGTCGCTGTGGTCGGCGCCGGCCGCGGCCCAGACCATCAAGCTCGGCGCCGTCGTGCCGCTGACGGGCCGCTATGGCGGAGGCGGCGCCCAGGTGCGCGCGGGTTACGAGCTCGCGGTCGAGCACATCAACGCCGCGGGCGGCGTGAGCGTGGGCGGCAAGAAGCTGCCGCTCGAGCTGGTCCTGCTCGACGACGAGTCGGACGCCACGAAGACCGTGAGCCGGCTCGAGACGCTGGCGGCCCAGGAGGTCCTCGCGTATCTGGGCGGCTTCGGCTCCGATCTCCACGCGGCCGCCGCCTCGGTCGCCGAGAAGAACAAGATCCCGTACCTCGGCGTCGCGTTCGCGCTGAAGAAGATCCACGAGCAGGGCTTCCGCTACCTCTTCTCGCCCTTCTGGAAGTCGCCCGACATCGGCGAGCAGCTCGTTGGCTTCCTCACCGCCCTGTCCGCCCCGCACGTGAAGGCCGTCGCCGTCTTCCAGGAGAAGACGGACTGGGGCGCGGAGATGGCGCGCGCGTGGGCCGCCGCCGCCAAGGGCGCGGGCTACCAGGTCGTCGTGAACGCCGAGTACGCGCCGGGCGCGAAGGACTTCTCCGACATAATCTTGAAATCCAAGGCCGCCGGCGCCGACGCCGTCTTCGGCCTCCCCACGCCGCCCGACGGCATGACCATGGTCAAGCAGATGAAGGAGCTCGGCTACACGCCGAAGCTCTTGTTCCTGATCCGCGCCCCCGATCCGCCGATCTGGTCGAAGAACCTCGCCAAGGACGGTGACTACGTGGTCCTCGCCCCCGGCTGGCACCACGCCGTGAAGGCGCCGGGCGTCAAGGAGCTCAACGAGGCGCACCAGAAGAAGTACGGGCGCCCCGCGGATCCCATCGCGGGCCCGGCCTACGCGTGCGTCCAGATCGTCGCCGGCGCGCTGACCCGCGCCGCCGCGCTCGACCGCGAGAAGCTCCGCGCCGCCATCGCGGCCACCGACATGATGACCGTCCAGGGGCCGGTGAAGTTCCGCGCCGACGGCACCGGCATCGTGCAGTCGGTGTTCGTCCAGTGGATCGGCGGCAAGCAGGAGCTGGTCTGGCCGAAGGAGTCGGCGACGATGCCGGTCGTCTATCCGGCGCCGCCGTTCGAGAAGCGCTAGGCGGCAGGATGCGAGAGCGCTTGCTCGAGTGGCAGTGGAGCGATTACGCCGCGAAGCACCGCACCCGCGCGAATCTCAGGATCCACATGCTCGCGGTGCCGCTCTTCCAGGCGGGAACGGTCCTGCTCGTGTACGGCGCCGTCGCCGTGTCAGGCGCCGCGGCGGCGCTCGCGGTCCTCTGCATGGCCGCGTCGCTCGCGCTCGAGGGCCGCGGCCACCGGCTCGAGCCCGAGACGCCGACGCCCTTCGACGGGCCCGGCGACTTCGTCGCGCGCTACGTCGCCGAGCAGTGGATCACATTCCCGCGCTTCGTCCTGTCGGGCGCGTGGTATCGCGCCCTCCGACGCCCCTGAGCGCTCCGGCCCGCGCTAGAGGGACCGGAGGAAGTTCAGCACGTCCTGCTTCTGCGACTCCCGTAGCGCGTTGAACCGGTCGACCACGCCGTTGGCCTCCGACGCCCCGAATCGCGCGTCGCCGGGGCTCTTGTGGGCGGCGATCGCCTCCAGGAGATCGCGCGTCCGCCCGTCGTGCAGGAAGAAGATCCGCTTGCCGAGGCCCCAGAGCGGCGCCGTCCTGAACTCGTCGCCCTCGGCCTGGCCCTGGAGGACGTCGTCGGCGAGGCCCGGCCCCATGCGGTGGAGCAGGAGGTCGGAGAAGAGGCGCACCGGCAGATTGCTCAGCGCCGCGACCATCGAGGGGCCCGTCTGGAGGGCCGGCGTGTGGCACCCCGCGCAGCCGACCGCCCCGAAAAGCGAGCGACCGCGCGCGATCGACTGGGCGCCGCCGGGGGTGTCGTGCGACGGCTGCGGCGCGGCCAGGAACCGCATGAACAACGCGAACTTCTCGACGTCGCTCACCACCTCCGTCAGGCTCGTCGCGTCCATGTTCGTCACGTCGTTGGGCGTGGGCCTGAACTGGCAGGCCACGGTCTCGTCGCGCTCGGTCTGGAACAGCTCGTTGGTGATGCCCTGCTCGACGTTGTAGGCCTCGCCCGAGAACAGCAGGAGCGACTTGTTCTGCGCCTTCCAGCCGAAGCGCGCGATCGTCCCATCGTTGCCGTTCCGGTTGGGATCGCCGGAGAGGATCCGGTGCGGACGGCCGTGGATCCCGAGCAGCGTCTTCTGGTCGGCGTTCATGTCACGGTTCGCGAGGATCACGCGGTCGGGCACCTGCTCGATGAGCCCGGCGCCGAACGTCGGCGTCGGAATGCGGAAGATGACGTTGCCGGCCGCGAGCTGGCCCTCGAAGTCGTCCTGCCGAATGTGGCAGCCGGCGGCGTTGGCCGTCCCATCGTTCCGGCCGCTGATGACGAACAGGGCGTGGACGCCGCCGTCGCGCGCGCCGTCGGGCGCGTACTTGAAGCGCGCTTCGCGCACCGGTCCGTTCGCGGTGATGAACGACGGCACGACGTTGCGCGCGCCGAAGGCGGTCGCGACCGCTACCTGGGGATTCACGAAGGGGCTGGTCCCGCCCGTGACCGGCTGCGCGTGGCACCCGGCGCAGCTGTCGAGGTTGAAGCGCGGGCCGAGCCCGTCGGCCAGGGCGTCGACTTCCTCGAAGGCGTCCTTGCTCACGGCGAAGAACGCCTGCTGGTTGGCCGTCAGGCCCTCCAGCATGCCGCCGGCGCCGTCCGGCCCGCCGCGAACTCCGGGATCCCGCGCGAAGAACTGGGCCGGCGCCGCGGCCGCCGCCAGCAGTACCAGGCCCGCGATCGTCACGAGCACTTTGAGCTTCGTCATGAGGGCGCTCCACCAACGCGTGAGTCCGCTCCCAGGCGAGCGAGAGAGCCGTACCCGCGCGATTCCGGCGCAAGCGGTGTGCCAGCGCCCGAGGACTCGGGCGTCCAGGAAATCCGCGGCTCTACACGCGACGGTAGGAGGCCAGAATGACCCCGCGATGACGAGGATCGTCAGTGGGCCGACGGCGAGGCCCGCGGGCGTCGGTCAGGCGATCTTGATGATGCCGGGCTCGACCGCCTTGAAGCGCTCGGCGACCTCCGGGTCGTGGCCGGCGACGATCAGCCGCTCGGCGCCCGCGAGCTCGTGGATCGTCTCGAAGGCCGTGAGCATCTCGGGGAGGCTCGTGAGGATCTGGACGGGCTGGCGCTTCTCCACGTTGCGGTAGAAGTGCGAGGCGTCGGAGGTGAGGACCACCGTGCCGCGGGCGGTCTCGACGGTGACGATCTGGAGCCCGGCGGTATGGCCGCCGACGCGGTGAACGCGGAGCCCGGGCGCGACCTCGCGGTCGCCGTCGACGATGCGGATGCGGTTCCCGTAGTTCAGCGTCACGAGCCGCGCCAGCGACTCGACGTTCGCCGACTGCCGGAACGCGGGCGTGCGGCCGAACGGCCCCGTCCAGAACGCGACCTCGTCCCGCTGGATCCAGAACTCGGCGCCGGGGAAGAGGCTGTGGCCGGCCCAGTGGTCGTAGTGGAGGTGGGTGATGAGCGCCAGGGGCACGTCGCCCGGCTGGACGCCCGCGCGCTCCACCATCGCCGCCGGGCTCACGTAGTTCCGGATCCCGCGCGCCCGCGCGTCGTCGTCGAGGAATCCGGTGTCCACGAGGATCGGGTGCGGGCCGCCGAGGATCAGCCAGACGAAGTAGTCGAGGGTGATCTGGGCGTGCGACGCCTCGCGGTAGAAGAACTGGCAGGCCGCCGTGTCCCGCTCGCCGTACTTGAGCGCATAGACTTCGTACATGGGTCACCTCACTGGCGCCCGAGTGTACTCCAGAACCGTCGCGGTGCGACGTTGCCCGCGGCGCGCGCGTGGGCTACAGTCAGCGACGCGGAGGAGCGAGCGGGGCGATGACGCAGCTCTACGACGAGATCGGCGCCGGCTACGGCACGCTGCGCCGTCCGGATCCGCGGATCGCGACGGCGATCCTGCGCGCCCTGGACCGCGCCGAGACGGTCGTGAACGTCGGCGCCGGCGCGGGCTCCTACGAGCCGTCGGACCGGTCCGTCGTCGCGGTGGAACCGTCCCTGACGATGATCCGCCAGCGGCGGACCGGGAGCGCGCGCGTCGTCCGGGCGTCCGCGCTCGAGCTGCCGTTTCGGGACGACGCCTTCGCGGCCGCCCTCGCCATCCTCACGGTGCACCACTGGCCGGACCGCGCGCGCGGCCTCGGCGAGCTCGCGCGCGTCGGGCGCGGACGCGCGGTGATCGTCACGTGGGACCCCGCGACCTCGGGCTTCTGGCTCGTGGAGGACTACTTTCCCGAGATCGTCGAGCTCGATCGCCCGATCTTCCCGACCCTCGAGGAGTTCGGGCGCGCCCTGGGCCCGATCGAGGTCCGCACCCTGCCGATCCCCCACGACTGCGTCGACGGCTTCCTCGGCGCCTACTGGCGGCGCCCGCGCGCCTACCTGGACGCGCGCGTCCGCGGCGCGATCTCGACGTTCTCGAAGATCCGCACGCTGGAGCCGGGCCTTGCGCGGCTCCGCCGCGATCTGGAGGACGGCACGTGGGAGCGCCGGCACGGCGACCTTCTCGGCCGCGCCGAGCTCGATCTCGGCTACCGTCTCGTCATCGCGAAAGCGTCTTCGTGACCCACGAAAGGAGAGAGCCTTGAGCACCCCTCGAACCGCATCGTCCGCCCGCAGCGAGGTCCGGCAGGTCGCGCCGAAGCTCATCGAGCTGAGCGAGACGGTCCTGTACGGCGACGTCTGGGAGCGCCCCGGGCTGTCCAAGCGCGACCGGAGCCTCATCACCGTCGCGGCGCTGACCGCGATGTACCGCGGCGACCAGCTCCCCGGTCACCTCGAGCGCGCGCTCGCCAACGGCGTGACGCGTGCCGAGATCGGCGAGGTCATCACGCACCTGGCCTTCTACGCGGGCTGGCCCGCGGCGATGACCGCCGGTCGGATCGCGCGAAAGGTCTTCGACGAGGTGAAGCCATGAAGATCGGGTTCATCGGCCTCGGCACCATGGGACGCCACATGGCGTCCAACGTGATGAAGGCGGGCCACGAGCTGGTGGTCCACGACGTGCGCCGCGAGGCGGCCGAACCCCACGTGAAGGCCGGCGCGCGCTGGGCCGACACGCCGCGCGGCGTGGCGGAGGCGACGGAGATCGTGTTCACGTCGCTCCCGGGCCCGCCCGAGGTGGAGGCGGTGGCGCTCGGCGAGAAGGGGCTCCTGCCGGGGCTCGCGGCGGGCAAGGTCTACTTCGACCTCTCGACGAACGCGCCCGCGCTCGTGCGCCGGATCCACCAGGTGTTCGGGGCGCGGGGGATCCACATGCTCGACGCGCCGGTGAGCGGCGGCCCGCGCGGAGCCGAGACGCGCAAGCTCGCCCTCTGGGTCGGGGGTGACGAGGCGATCTTCAAGCGCTGCAAGCCGGTGCTCGACGCGATCGGCGACCAGCCCTACTACGTCGGCCCGATCGGCGCGGGCTCGATCGCGAAGCTCGTCCACAACTGCGCGGGCTACGTCGTGCAGACCGCGCTCGCCGAGGTCTTCACGCTCGGCGTCAAGGCGGGGGTCGAGCCGCTCGCCCTGTGGAAGGCGGTGCGTCAGGGCGCGGGCGGGCGGCGGCGCACGTTCGACGGTCTCGCCGAGCAATTCCTGCCCGCGAAGTTCGAGCCGCCGTCGTTCGCGCTGCGCCTCGCGCACAAGGACGTGACGCTCGCGACCGCGCTCGGCCGCGAGCACCGGGTCCCCATGCGGCTCGCGAACGTCACGCTCGAGGAGCTGACCGAGGCGCTCAACCGCGGCTGGGGCGAGCGCGACTCGCGCGTCGCGATGCTCCTGCAGGAGGAGCGTGCGGGCGTCGAGATCCGCGTGCCCGAGGCCGCGATCCGTCAGGCGCTCGAGCTCTAGACGCCCGGGAGGAATTCGCCGCGAGCGGGAGGGATCCGCCGCGTGCGGGAGGGGGTCGCCGGGACCCGTTCCCGCCACGCGGCAGCGAACTCCACGCGCGGGGATGGAGCCCAGCCGCCCACGGGCAACGGACGCGTGCCGCGTGGTCACGGCGATCCCCTCTCGTACGCGGTGAGATCCCTACCGTGGACGCGGAGAAGACTACGCGCCCGGGCCGCGCTCCATGGAGTAGGGCTGCCAGCGCCGGAGCCCTGACTTCTCGAGGACCGAGGGGTTGACGCAGCTCCGCGGCCACCGGCCGCTCAGCACCAGCGCGAGCTCGCGGCCCACGCGGCGCTTGCGCTCGGGATCGAAGCGGGCGGAGGCCGACGCCACGTGGGGCGTGAGGATGACGTTGTCCATGCGCAGCAGCGGGTTGGTCGGGGCCGCCGGCTCCTCCTCGAGCACGTCGAGCCCGGCGCCGGCGATCCAGCCCTCCTGCAGGGCCTTGACGAGCGCCCGCTCGTCCACCGTGGGGCCGCGCCCCGTGTTGATGAAGAGCGCCTCGGGCTTCATGAGTCGGAAATCCTCCTCGCCCAGCATGTGGTGGGCGTCGGCGGTCGAGGGCGCGTGCATGGAGACGATGTCGGCGCGCTTCAGCAGGTCGGCCAGGCCCACCGGCTCCACGCCGTACTGGGTCATGACGAGCTCCTCGACGTACGGGTCGTAGGCGATGACGCGCAGGCCGAAAGCCTGCGCGCGGACCGTGACGGCCCGGGCCACGTGGCCGAAGGCGATCAGGCCGAGGGTCTGGCCGAGGAGGCGCGGGAAGTGGTGGAGCAGCGGCCGGCCGTCCTTCCAGCGCCCCTCCCGGACCCACTTGTCCATCGTCGTCAGCCGGCGGTAGGTGGCGAGGATCAGCATGAGCGCGTGGTCGGCGACCTCCTCGATGAAGGTGTCGGGGACATTCGTCACAGGGATCCCCCGCGCGGTCGCCGCGGCGACGTCCACCGAGTCCACGCCGACGCTACCCAGCGAGATCGCCTTGCACCGCTCGAGGCCGTCGATGATGCGCTTGGTGATCGGGCGCCCCTTCGCGTAGACCGCGTCGGCGTCGCGCGCGGCCTTTGCGAAGTCCTCGTCGGTCTTGGCGTCGATCTCGACGATCTCGGCGCCGAGTGGGGTGAGGGCTTCCATCTCGAAGGTGTAACCCGCGCCCGGCGTGGTGTAGCTTGCCCCGGCCGGTGTGACGATCTTGAACTTGGCCACGGCTGTCCTCCTTCGGGCTTCCGGCAGCGAATGTCCCAGACTATACTCTCGCTCGGCATGAACCGCGCGGGCCGAATCGCCTGGACGTTCGCCGTGGTGTGCCTGGCGGCCCTCGCCCTGCCGGCGGGCCGGACGGACGCTGTGGAGCTCAAAGTACTGAGCGCCGGCGCTGTGAGGGCGGTCGTGGAGGAGCTCGCCGAGGCGTTCCGTCGGGAGACCGGCCACACCGTCGTATTCGCGTTCGACACCGCGGGAGCGCTGCGCCGGCGGGCGCCCGCGGAGCCGGCCGACGTCGTGATCGTGACCGACGCCGTGATCGACGAGCTCGCGGGGCGGGGCGTCGTCGTTCCCGGCACGCGGACTGACCTCGCGCGCGTCGGCATCGGCGTCGGGGTGAGGCGGGGCGCCCCGCTGCCCGACATCTCGACGCCCGAGGCCCTCAAGCGGACGCTCCTCGCCGCGAAGTCGTTCGTCTACATGGACCCGGGCAAGGGCGCGACGAGCGGCATCCACTTCGCGGGCGTCCTCGAGCGCCTGGGCATCGCCTCCGCGGTGAAGGACAAGGCGCTCCTCTGGCCCGCCGGCGCCTCGGCGGAGGCGGTCGCCGACGGCCGGGCCGAGCTGTGCGTGCAGCAGATGAGCGAGATCCTGGTCGTTCCGGGCGTCACGCTCGTCGGCCCGCTGCCGAAGGAACTGCAGAAGATCACGACGTACTCGGGCGGGCTCGCCGCGCGGAGCACGGCGCCCGACACGGCCCGCGCGCTGCTCGCCTTCCTCGCGCGTCCCGCGTTCAAGGCGAAGTTCGCCGCCGCCGGGCTCGACTACCGGGAGTAGCCGGGCGGATGACATCGGCGGCTGGCGCGAGCGCGCGTGGGCTGAAGCCGGTCGGCTGGTTCGACTGTCCCGGCGGCGGGCAGGTGGTCGTGGACGGCCGCGTCGCCTACGTCGCCCACATGAAGGCGCCCCACGGCACGACGCTCGTGGATGTGAGCGACCCGGCCGCGCCGCGGCGGCTCGCCGCGCTCGAGCTGCCGCCCGGCACGCATTCCCACAAGGTGCGCGCGCAGAACGGCGTCATGCTCGTGAACCGCGAAGCCCAGCCCGCTCACCCGGTCCCCTCGGGCTTCGGCGGCGGGCTCGTGATCTACGACGTCTCGAACCCGAGCCGGCCGCGCGAGATCACGTTCTGGCGCTGCGGCGGCTCGGGCGTCCACCGGTTCACCTTCGACGGCCGCTACGCGTATATCTCCCCGGAGATGGATGGGTACGTCGGCAACATCGTCATGATCCTCGACCTCGCGGACCCGGGCCGGCCCGAGGAGGTCGGACGCTGGTGGATGCCGGGGCAGTGGGTCGGCGGCGGCGAGACGCCATCGTGGACGGGGCGACAGCACCGCTGTCACCACCCGATCCGCCTCGGCGACAGGCTCTACGTGAGCTACTGGCACGGCGGCTTCGTGATCCTCGACATCGAGGACATGGCGAAGCCGCGCTTCGTCTCCGGGCTCGACTGGAGCCCGCCGTTCATCACGCCGACCCACACGACGCTCCCGGTGCCGTTCCCGCTCCACGGCCGGCGCATCCTGCTCGTCGCCGACGAGGACGTCGCGAAGCTCGCGCAGGGTCCGCCCTCGTTCCTGTGGGTCGTGGACATCACCGACGAGCGGCGGCCGGTCCCGTTCGCGAGCTTTCAGGTGGCGGACGTGGACGGCACGCCGCAGCCGGAGTACACGGGTTGCCACCAGCCCTGCGAGCGGATCACCGGGACGGAGATCCCCGTGGCCTGGTTCGCTCACGGCCTCCGGATCGTGGACATCGCCGCGCCGCACGCCCCGCGCGAGGTCGCCCACTTCCTGCCCGAGGTCCCCGCGGGCTGCACCCGCGTCTGCAGCAACGACGTCTTCGTGGACGAGCGCGGGCTCATCTACCTGATCGACCGGGGGCGCGGCCTCCACATCCTCGAGCGCGCCTGACGCCGGCCGTCACGCCACCAACCCTGCAAGGAGGCCAGCCATGGTCGGAAGCGAGACCTACCAGAAGGGCCGCGAGCTGCGGCGCCAGCTCCTGGGCGACGCCTACGTGGAGCGCATGAACCAGACCGCCTACGCGGATCCCGTCATGAAGA
>DATFVL010000257.1 GCA_035260325.1 Candidatus Methylomirabilota bacterium
CGCCGAGCGCTGCGCCGCGGTGGCGCGCGGCCTCGCGCGGCTCGGGGTGGGCAAGGGCGACCGCGTCCTCATCGCGCTCAAGAACCGCCTCGAGCACGTCGTCGTCTATTGGGCGCTCCAGACGCTCGGGGGCGTGCCGACACCCGTCAACTTCCGTTTCGCCCCCGGCGAGATGAAGTATGTTCTCGAGGACTCGGGCGCCAAGCTCGCGCTCTACGAGGCGGCTACCGCGCCCTCGATGCTTGAAGCCGCTCGCGGGACCCCGGTACGCCTGGTCTATGTCGGCGAGAACGCGCCGGCGAAGGCGCTGGCTTTCGATGAGATCGGGGGCGAGCGGGGCTCAGGGGCGAGTGTTGTTCCGAGCCATCGAGCCCCGCTCGCTCCCGATCTTTCGGAGGGCGACCTCTCGCTGATCCTGTACACGTCCGGCACCACCGGAAGACCGAAGGGCGTCCCGCGGACCCATAAGAACCACTACGCCGGCGCGTTGGCGCACGCGCTCCAGTGCGGCTACACGTGGGGCGAGCGGACCCTGGGCGTGATGCCCCTCTACCACACGATGGGGATCCATTCGCTGACGAGCATGGCGGCGGTCAACGGCGGCTTCGTCTGCCAGCCCGACTGGTCGGCCGCCGGCGCGCTCCGCCTCATCGCGCGGGAGCGGCTGACGGCGCTCTACCTGATCCCGACGCTCTTCTACGAGCTGGTGCACGCACCGGAGCTCGCCCAGGCCGACGTCGCCTCGGTGAGGAAGCTCGCGTACGCGGGCGCGCCGATGCTCGTGCCGCTCACCGAGGCGTGCGCGAAGGCGTTCCGGCCCGACGTCTTCGTCAATCACTACGGCTCGACGGAGATCTACACGTTCTCGATCTTCCCCGACGTGCGCGTGAAGCCTGGCTGCGCGGGCCGTGCGGGGCTCCACGCCAAGCTCCGCGTCGTCGCGGCGAGCGCCGAGCACCGGGTCGGGCCCGGCGAGGCCGTGCCGCCCGGGACGAAGGGCGAGATCATCGCGAGCCTCGAGTCCGACGAGGCGTTCGCCGGCTACTGGAACCGCCCCGACGCCGATGCGCGCGCGCTCCGCGACGGCTGGTACTTCACGGGCGACATGGGCTGGGTGGACGCCGACGGCGACCTCTGGGTCGCCGGCCGGGTGGACGACATGATCATCAGCGGCGGCGAGAACATCCATCCGGTCGAGGTCGAGGACGCGCTGGCGCGCCACCCGCGCGTCCGCGACGTGGCGGTCGTCGGCGAGCCGGACGAGAAATGGGGCGAGCGCGTCGTCGCGTTCGTCGTCGCGCGCGAGCCCGGCCTCACGCCCGAGGCGCTCGACGCGTACTGCCGCGAGAGCGGCGACCTCGCCGCCTTCAAGCGACCCAGGCGGTTCGTCTTCGTCAGCGAGATCCCCAAGACCGCGTCGGGCAAGATCCTGCGCCGGCTGCTCCGCGACGGCCGGTACACGGAGGTTCATCCATGAGCGAGTTCCTGAGGGTCGAGCGGGCGGGCGCCGTCGCGACGATCTGGATCGACCGCCAGCCGAAGATGAACACGCTGACGGTCGCGATGCGGAACGAGTTCCCGGGGATCTTCCGGGCTCTCGAGGCCGACGACGCGATCCGGGTCGTCGTCGTCCGCGGGGCGGGCGGCAAGGCCTTCAGTGCCGGCGGCGACGTCTCGGAGTTCCTGACGCTCGCGCCCGCCGACCTGGAGCTGTGGGGAGACACGCTGACCTCCGCCGAGCGCTGCCGCAAGCCGGTGATCGCCGCGATCGACGGGTATACGATGGGGGCCGGTCTCGAGCTGGCGGTCGCGTGCGACTTCCGGATCGCGACGCTGCGCTCCGAGTTCGCCTTCCCCGAGGTGAGGCTCGGCATGATCCCCGGGAGCGGCGGCACGCAGCGCGCGCTGCGCCTCATGGGCATGACGCGCGGCAAGCTCTTCATGATGACGGGCCGGCGGATCTCGGCCGCCGAGGCCGAGGCGTGGGGGTTGATCACCCAGGCGGTGCCGCACGAGAAGCTCGACGAGACGGTGGGGGCGCTCGCCGGCGACCTGGCCGAGAAGGCGCCGCTCGCGCTCCGGACCCTCAAGATGGTGCTGAACCGGGGCGCCGAGGCGCCGCTCGAGACGGCGCTCGAGCTCGAGCGCAAGGCCTACGCGTGGCTCCGGTCCACGCACGACTACGCCGAGGGCGTGACCGCGTTCCTCGAGAAGCGACCGCCGAAGTACACGGGGAGATGACGCCGTGGCCCACTCGTTCGGCCTGATCCTCGCGAACCGCGCCGTCGTGCTCGGCGTCGTGAAGGCCCGCGACCTCGTGGACCTCACCGTGGAGGCCGAGCGCTCGGGCGCCTTCGACGCCGTCTGGGTCGGGGACAGCCTCCTCGCCAAGCCTCGCCTCGAGTCCGTCACGCTGTTGTCCGCCCTCGCCGGCGTGACGGCGAAGGTGAGGCTCGCGGTCGGGTGCATGGCGACCTTCGTGCACCGCCACCCGGTGATGCTCGCCCACCAGTGGGCGAGCCTCGACGCGATCTCGGGCGGGCGCGCCTGGCTCGTCGCCTGCCTCGGCGGGCCCAGCGACGCGAACGCCGCGCAGGCGGCCGAGCACGCCGTCATGGGCGTGGCGTCGGCCGAGCGGCCGGGACGCCTCGAGGAGGGCGTCGAGATCCTGCGAAAGCTCTTCGGCGGGAAGAACGTCTCGCACCGTGGCCGGTTCTATGCGTTCGAGGGCGTCACGCTGGAGCCGCGACCGCTGCAGCAGCCGTGCCCGATCTGGATCGCGTCGAACCCGACGGGGCTCACGTGGAAGGGCGGCGCGTCGGCGTCCGAGCCGGCCGTCGAGCGCGCCTACCGCCGCGTCGCGCGCTACGCCGACGGCTGGATGACCAACAAGCTCTCGCCCCCGGAGTTCCGCCGGGAGTTCGCGCGCATCCAGGCCATGGCGAGCGAGGAGGGGCGCGACCCGGCGAAGCTCGGGAGCGCGCTCTACCACAACGTCAACATCAACGAGGACCGCCAGAAGGCGCTCGAGGAGTCGAAGGCGTTCCTCGACACGTACTACACGGCGAAGTTCACGCCGAAGTTCGTCGAGCAGTGGACCGTCGCGGGGAGCCCGGCGCAGTGCATCGCAGAGCTGCGCGCGTACTTCGACGCCGGCGTCGGCCACATGGCGCTCCGGCTCACGTCCTGGGACCAGCGGGGCCAGTTCAAGCGGTTCCTCGGCGAAGTGGCGCCCGCCTTCGGAGGCCGCTGATGCTCAAGGGGATCGACCACATCGTCATCGCCGTGCCCGACCTGGACGTCGCGCGGAAGAGCTACGAGGCGCTCGGCTTCAGCGTGGTGCCGGGCGGCCGCCATCCCGTCGGCACCCACAACGCGCTGATCGCGTTTGCCGACGGCGCATACGTCGAGTTGATCGCGTTCTACGAGAAGAACCCGGCCCACAAGTGGTGGACGCCGCTCCAGAAGGGCGGGGGCCTCGTGGACTTCTGCATGCAGACCGACGACCTCCTCGGTGACACCGCGGCCTTTCGGAAGGCGGGGGTCGCGATCGACGATCCGTCGCCGCTCAGCCGCCTACGGCCCGACGGCTACCAGCTCAAGTGGGTGCTCTCGATCCCGCGCGGGGACCATCGGGGGATCGCGCCGTTCCTCATCCAGGACGAGACGCCGCGCGACGAGCGCATCCCGCGTGAGACGCGCCACGCGAACGGCGTGACGGGGATCGGGAGCGTCGCCGTGGCGGTCGACGGCGTGGCGCCGGTCGCGGCGTGGTACGTAGAGGTCCTGCGGCGGCCGGGACAGCCCGTCCAGCGTCCCGAGCTGGACGGCGCCGGCATGAGGTTCACGATCGGGCCGCACGCGCTCGACTTCGTCGCGCCGCGGGGACGAGTGGGTCCGCTGACGGACTGGCTCGCGGCGCGCGGGGCTTCGCCCTACGCCGCCACGCTCAGGGCCCCGAAGCCGGGCGTCCTCGACCCCACGAAGACCCTCGGGGCACGACTCACGATAGTCGGCTGATGCCGTACATGGACATGCGCGAGTGGATCGGGCGGCTCGAGAAGGAAGGCGAGCTGCGCCGGGTCACCGCGGAGGTCGACTGGGATCGCGAGCTCGGCGCGATCACCCGGCGCGTCCTCGAGAAGAAGGGTCCGGCGCTCCTCTTCGAGAGCATCAAGGGCTACGAGAAGGCGCGCTGCACGAAGCTCTTCACGAGCGGGCTCGGCAGCCGCGGGCGGCTGGCGCTCGCGCTCGGCTTTCCCAAGGACACCTCGAACCGCGAGTTGGTCCAGTACGTCATGAAGAAGAACCGCGAGACGCTCCCGCCGCGGATCGTATCGGGCGGACCCGTGAAGGAGGTCGTCGTCAGGGGCGCCGAGGTGGACCAGACGGAGTTCCCCGTCCCGAAGTGGCACTACCTCGAGGGCGGACGCTACATCCACACGTTTTCCGCGATCGTCACGCGCGATCCCGAGACGCGCGCGATGAACGTCGGGATCTACCGCGGCATGATCGGCAAGAAGAACACGACGCCCTTTCTCCTCATCAAGGGCGGCCAGCACTGGGGCCAGCACTTCCTGAAGTGGGCGGCGCGCGGCGAGCCGATGCCCGTCGCGTGCGTCATCGGCTGGGACCCGATCATGCCCTTCCTCGCGGGCTCGCCGATCCCCGCGGGCGTCTGCGAGTGGGACGTGATGGGCGCCTATCGCGGGGAGCCGGCGGAGCTGGTCCGCTGCGAGACGGTGGACCTCGAGGTCCCGGCGAGAGCCGAGATCGTCCTCGAGGGCCTCATCAGCGACGACCCGGCGACGTATGAGGTCGAGGGGCCCTTCGGCGAGTTCACCGGCTACGTCTCCGACATCCCGACGCCGCGGCCGAGCATGCGGATCTCGTGCATCACGCACCGGCGCGACCCGATCTTCCGCGGGTCGCTCGAGGGCACGCTGCCCGGCTCCTACAGCGAGAACAGCGTCATGTCCTCCGTGCAGCGCGCGGCGATCGCGTGGAACATCCTCACCGCCGCCGGCATTCCCGGCGTGCGCGACGTCTTCGTGCCGCCGATCACCAACGGCGTGAACATCGTCGTCCAGATCGCGAAGGCCTACCAGGGCCAGCCGAAGCAGATCGCCGCCGCGCTCTGGGGGAACAGCGCCGCGCAGTTCCGTTACAAGCACGTGACGGTCGTCGAGGACGACATCGATCCGTCGTCGTACGAGCAGGTGGACTGGGCGTTCGCCCACCGCGTGAACGCGGGCGAGGAGGGCATCGTGGTCTTCCCGGGCATCTTCGGCTCGCCGATCGACCCGAGCACGCCGCTCGAGGACCGCGACGTGGCGCGGCTCGGCACCGGCCTCTGGAACCGCGTGCTCATCGACGCGACGCGCTCCTGGAAGTTCGAGCGGCGGCCCGAGTGGGGGGGCGAGCGCTTCCCGCCGACGGTGCGCCCGGCGGCCGAGGACGAGGCGCGCGTGCGCGCGCGCTGGAGCGAGCTCGGGCTCGGCGACCTCTGATGAAGATCACGGGCGTCGAGGCGATCCCCCTGGCGATCCCGCTCGCGCCGGCCACCCCGCCCTCGCCGTGGGCGTCGGGCATCGGCCGCCAGGTGCTCGTGCGCGTGACGACCGACGAGGGGCTGACGGGCTGGGGCGAGTGCTTCGCCTACGGCGTGCCGCTCGCGGTCTGCGCGGTCGTCGAGGACGCGCTGGCGCCGCTCGTCCTCGGCCAGGACCCGACGCGGATCGAGCACCTCGTGGACACGATGCACCGGGCGCTGATGATCTGGGGGCGCCGCGGGCTGGCGATGATGGCGGTGAGCGGCGTCGAGCTCGCGCTCTGGGACCTCACGGGCAAGGCGCGAGGCGTGCCGGTCTACCAGCTCCTCGGCGGGCTCTGTACGTCCCACGCGCGCGTCTACGCGAGCCTCCTGCGCTACGAGACGCCGGCGAAGGTGCGTCAGGGCGTCTCGGCGGCGCTCGTCCTCGGCTTCACCGCGGTCAAGCTCCACCAGACCGACGTCCAGTCGGTCGCCGAGGCGCGTGAGGTCGCGGGCCCCGACGTCGAGCTGATGCTCGACACCAACTGCCCGTGGAGCGTGGAGGAGGCGATCCGGATCGGCGGCCAGCTCGAACGCCACGACCTGCGCTGGCTCGAGGAGCCCGTGTGGCCGCCCGAGGACTACGACGGGCTCGCGCGCGTGCGCGCGGCGCTCCGCACGCCGATCGCGTGCGGGGAGAACGAGGCGACGGCGTTCGCCTTCAGGGCGATCCTCGACGCGGGGGCCGCGGACATCGTCCAGCCGAGCGTGACGAAGGTGGGCGGGATCCTCGAGATGAAGAAGATCGCGACGCTCGCTGCGGCGGCGGGTGTTACGTTCGTGCCGCACTCGTTTTATTTCGGGCCCGGCCTCGCGGCGACGCTCCACGTCGTCGCGTCCACGCCGGGCGTCCCCTACGTCGAATTCCCGCCGGGCCAGCTCGCGGCGCCGCTGCTCGCCGAGCCCATCCGCTGCGCGGGCGGCGCCGTCACGATCCCCGACCGGCCGGGGCTCGGCGCCGATCCCGACCCGGACACGCTCCAGCGCTACCCGTACCGCCGCGAGGCCGCGCGCCCCTTCTACCTGACGTAGCCCGCTACTTCGCTTCCGGCAGTCCCGCGGCCTTGCGGATCTTCGCGAGCTGGCCCGTGTGGTCGCCCCAGTGGTTCTCGTACATGGCGCCCACGTAGACGTGGATCGCGATCTCGTCTGTGCCCATGAACTGTTTGAAGAGCGGGATCCGCGCCTTGCGTCCCATGTCGGCGTCGGAGAGCCCCTCGAGGTACGTGAAGACGCCCCGCCGCTGGGCGTCGAGCGCGTCGGCGAGCTGCTTGAGCGTCATCTTCTGCCGTTCGGGCGTGAGGTGCGTCTGGCCGGGCGTGACCTCGATGACCGGCAGGTTGCCCGTCGTGAAGCTCTTGAGGCGCGCGCCGAAATCGATGCCGGGATCGAAGAGCAGGTGGGAGAGGACCTCGCGCACCGTCCACTCGCCCGGCTTCTCCGGGCGGTCCACGTGAGGCTCCATCCCCTGGAGCTGCTTGCTGAGACTCGCCCACGAGACGTCGGTGCGCTTTCTGAGATCTTCGACGGTCTTGGTCGCCATGGCTCGTACCTCCAGCGGTAGGCTACCACGGCGCGCTATCATGGCCGGCGATGGAGATCATCCAGGCGGCAAGCGCCGGCGACATCGAGCGGGTGAAGGAGCTCTTCCGCGAGTACGAGAAGTCGCTCGACGTCGACCTCTGCTTCCAGGGGTTCGAGCAGGAGCTCGCGGGCCTGCCCGGCGCCTACACTCCACCGAGGGGACGCCTTCTGCTCGCTATCGACGGCGGCCGGCCCGCGGGCTGCGTCGCGCTCCGGCCGCTCGGCCCCGACGCGTGCGAGATGAAGCGCCTCTACCTCCGCCCCGAGCTCCGGGGCCGGCGCGTCGGGCGGCTCCTCGCTGACCGGGTCATCGCCGAGGCGCGCGCGATCGGCTACGCGCGCATGCGCCTCGACACGCTGCCCGCCATGACGGAAGCGATCGCGATGTACCGCGCGCTCGGCTTCGCGGAGATCGCGCCGTACTACGCGAACCCCGTCCCCGGCGCGCTCTTCATGGAGCTCGCCCTCCGCTGAGCGACCGCCGTTCGAGCGCCGGCTTTGCCGGCGCAACGGAGATTCGTCTGAGGAGGAATCGGAGGGGGCGCCTCGTCCCCTCCGATGTGATTGATCCGCCGGCTTTGCCGGCGCAACGGAGATTCGTCTGGGGAGGAATCGGAGGGGGCGCCTCGCCCCCTCCGAGTGACTAGGCGCGGGCGGGCTCGGCGACGGACGCGCGCAGGACGAGGCAGAGCGGGATCGTCGCCAGCACGAGCGTCGCCACGGTGAGGAGCGTCGCGCTGACGCCGACCGCGTCGCCGAGCAGGCCGTAGACCGTCGGCGCGCTCGCCGAGGCCCCGACCGTCAGCGTGTAGTAGAGGCCGTAGGCGCGCGAGCGGCGGTCGGCGGTGACGAGGTCCGCCACCGTGGCGTACAGGACCGAGGACGTCCCGTTGAGCGCGACGCCGAGCGGCAGTAGGACCGCCAGCGCCACCGGCAGCGGCGCGGCGACGATCGCGGCGATGCCGAGCGCCGTCGCGCCTTCCGTCAGCACGACCGTCCGGATGACGCCGACGCGCTCGGCGACGACGCCGCAGACGAACTTGCCGACCGCGCCTCCCGCGAACACGAGCGCCAGCGCGGTCCCCACGCCGGCGACCGTCAGGCCCTTGGCGATCAGCGCGAAGGGGAGGAAGGTGAGGAGCCCCGTGCGCGTCGCGTTGTCGATCATGCCGACGGCGGCGAGGGCCTGGAAGCCGCGCGCGTCCTTGATGCCCCAGCCGCTCTGCGCCCGCGCCGCCTCGCGCGCCGCGGCCGCGTCGACGCCGCCCGTCCCGAGCCGCGCAAGGATCGCGAAGATCGCGAGCGCGGCGACGAGCCCGACGACGCCGTAGCCCGCGGCGGCCGCGCGCCAGCCGATGGTCGTCGCGGCGAACGCGACGACGGCGGGCACCGCGACCTTGCCGAGATCACCCGCGAAGTTGTAGGTGCCGAGCGCCGTGCGCCGGGCGCCTGTCTCGTACGCCTTCGAGACGATCGACGACGACAGCGGATGCTGGACCCCCGAGCCGAGGCCCGCGACGAGGAGGAGCAGCAGGAGCGACGCGAACCCGCCGGCCCAGGCGCCCGCGGCGATGAAGCCGCACGCGGTCACCGCGGTGCCCGCGGCGAGCAGCCGCCGCTCGCCCCAGCGCTCCGCGAGGAGCCCCGCCGGGAGCTGGAACGCCGCCATCGCGCCGGAGTAGAAGGTCCGGATCAGCCCGACCTGCGCGTACACGAGCCCGAACTCCCGGGCCCAGACCGGCAGGAGCACGTAGAGGATGTCCGAGAAGCCGTCGTGGACGAAGTGGGTGCCCGAGGCGGTGGCCAGCACCGCGCGCGGTCGCGTCTTCACGTCGAGTAGAATACCGCAGGGAGGGTGGTCCATGACGATCAGCATCACCCGCGTCTACACCCGCACGGGCGACCGGGGGGAGACCGGGCTCGTCGGCGGCAAGCGCGTGCCCAAGGATTCGCCGCGCATCGTCGCCTACGGCACGATCGACGAGCTGAACGCGATCGTCGGGATCGTCCGCACCTTCAACGAGGAGCGCCTGGCCGAGGGCGCCCACCACCGCTGGCTCGACGAGGCGCTGCGCAAGATCCAGAACGAGCTGTTCGACCTCGGCAGCGAGCTGGCGACGCCGCCGGAGGCCGAGTACGAGGGGATGTTCAAGGTCGGCGAGGCGGAGGTGACGGCGCTCGAGCGCCTCATGGATCACTGCCAGAAGGACCTCGAGCCGCTGAAGTCGTTCACGCTGCCCGGCGGCGGGCGCATCAACGCGTTCCTCCACCAGGCGCGGACCGTCTGCCGCCGCGCGGAGCGCGAGGTCTTGAAGCTCTCGCGCGCGGAGCCGATCAACGAGTGGGCCCTCCGCTACGTCAACCGTCTGAGCGACGCCTTCTTCGTCCTCGGCCGCTGGGTCGGCAAGCGTATGGGCGAGAAGGAGTACCTCTGGGAGCGCGGGCTCGCGAGCCACGCCCGCCCCAAAAGGAAGCGCTCATGAAATTCGGCCTCTTCTACGAGCTGTCGGTGCCGCGCCCGTGGACGCGCGAGACCGAGCGCACCGTCTACGACAACGCCCTCGAGCAGGTGCGGCTCGCCGACGAGCTCGGCTTCGACCAGGTCTGGGCCGTCGAGCACCACTTCCTCGAGGAGTACTCGCACTGCCCGGCGCCCGAGCTCTTCCTCACCGCCTGCGCGATGATCACGAAGAAGATCCGCGTCGGCCACGGGATCATCGTCTGCGTGCCCGAGTTCAACCACCCGATCAAGATCGCCGAGCGCACCGCGGTGCTCGACATCCTCTCGGGCGGCCGCCTCGAGGTCGGCACCGGGCGCTCGGCCACGTGGACCGAGCTCGCCGGCTTCGGCGCGAGCCCCGACGACACCAAGAAGAGCTGGGACGAGTTCGTGCGCTGCCTGCCGAAGATGTGGATGCAGGAGAAGTTCGCGTACCGGGGCGAGTTCTGGTCCATGCCCGAGCGCACGATCCTGCCGAAGGTCTACCAGCGGCCGCACCCGCCGATGTGGGTGGCCGTGACGAGCCCCGGCACCGAGCTCGACGCCGCCGACCGCGGCCTCGGGAGCCTCGGCCTCACGTTCGGCCAGTTCGCCGAGCAGGAGAAGCGCATCGCCGAGTACCGGCGGCGGATCCAGCTCTGCGAGCCCGTCGGCGCGTTCGTCAACGACCAGGTCTCGAGCGTCAACTTCCTCTACTGCCACGAGGACGACGCCGTCGGCCAGGCCACCGGCAGGCGGATGGCCGACGCCTTCAACTACCTCGCGTCGCAGCTCATCTCGGCGCGCGAGGCGTACCCGTCGAAGTCCTACCAGTCGCTCGGCCTCCTGCCGCAGCTCCGCCGCCAGGCGACCGGGCCCGACGCCGGCGGGCAGGTGGGCGAGGGGCTCTGCATGGGCGGCCCCGAGCGGATCATCCGCGCGCTCAAGGGGTGGGAGGCCGTCGGCGTGGACCGCGTGAACTTCCTCCTGAATACGCTCGAGCTGATTCCCCAGGCCGACGTGCTCGCGAGCCTTCGCCTCTTCGCGCGCGAGGTCATGCCCGCGCTCAACGGGAGCAAGGCCTGATGCCGCTCTACGGCGAGCTCGCCCTCGCGGCCGTGGACGGCCGCCTACCGGAGCTCCGCGACCTCGACACCGACGCCTGGGAGCTGCCGAAGGCGGAGATCCTCCACATCGGCTGGGAGGTGCCGGATGCGAGCCGCGCGCTCCTCCCGCGCTCGATGCACCCCGCGATCCCCGCGTACGTCACGGCGGTCGTCACGCGCTATCCCGCGAGCCCGGTCGGGCCCTTCGAGCTCGCGCAGGTGCGTCTCATGGCGCGCGCGGGCGCCCACCCGCGAGGCTACGTGCTGGGCGCGGTGGCGACGACCGATGCGGCGGTGACGGCACTCAGGGAGCGCTGGGGCTTCCCCGCGCGCCGCGGCGAGGTCGCGCTCCGCCGGTACTACGATCGTGTCGTCGGCGCCGTGAGCGTCGCGGGCGAGACGATCCTCGACGTGGCGCTGCGCGACCCCGAGACGATCTCGGGCGGCGACGTGCAGTACATCCACTCGGTCACCCTCGGGCGCGTGGACGGGCGGCCCACGCTGGTCCAGGTGGACCCCCACTACACCTTCCACAAGGCCGAGCGCGGCCGGCCCGCCGTCGGCCGGTTCGACGCGGCGGCGTGGAACGCGGGGCCGATCACGCTCGAGTGGCCGATCGCGGCGACCGTGACGACGTGCGACACCGACCTCCCGCGGATCCGGTTCGTGATGGATCCCGAGATCCCGGTGGTCCGGGGTACCCGGAGGATCCGCTGACGTGCCCGACGCGCTGATCGCGGGCGTGCACGAGTTCCCCGAGCGCAAGACGGCGAAGAGCGTGCTCGAGATCCAGGCGATCTCGGCGCGCGCGGCGCTGACCGACGCCGGGCTCGCGCCGAAGGACGTGGACGGCTACTTCACGATCGGGACGAACCCGGGCGTGGGGCCGCTCGCCACGGTCGATTACCTGAACCTGCGGCCGAGATACGTGGACGGCACCACGATCGGCGGCTCGTCCTTCGTCGCGCACGTCAACCACGCCGCCGCGGCCATCGCCGAGGGCCGCTGCCGCGTCGCGCTCATCACGTACGGCTCGACGTCGCGCTCGTCGGGCATCGCCGTCGGCACGCGCGAGCGGATCGCCGGCGAGTACGTGGACCAGTTCGAGGGTCTCTACGGAACGTCGACGGTCGGCCTCTACGCGCTCGTGGCGCGGCGCCACATGCACGTCTACGGCACGACGTCGGCGCAGCTCGCCGAGATCGCCGTCGCGTGCCGGCGCCACGCGGGCCTCAACCCGGTCGCGCTCTACCGCGACCCGATCACCGTCGCGGACGTCCTCAAGTCGCCGATGATCTCGTCGCCGCTCCACCTGCTCGACTGCTGCGTCATCACCGACGGCGGCGGCGCCGTCGTCGTGGTCCACCCGGACCTCGCGCGCGACGTCCGGAAGCCGCCGGTGAGGCTCCTCGCCGCCGCCGAGGCCGTCGCCCACACCCAGGCCGGCCATCGCGACTACCTGACGACCGCGGCCGCCCAGACGGGGCCGCGCGCGGTCGCGGAGGCCGGCGTCTCGCACCACGACATCGACATGGCGATGATCTACGACTCGTTCACGATCACGGTCCTCATGACGCTCGAGGACCTCGGCTTCTGCAAGAAGGGCGAGGGCGGCGCGTTCGTCTCGGGCGGGCGGCTCCAGCTCGGCGGCGAGCTGCCGATCAACACCGACGGCGGCGGCCTCTCGTCGAACCATCCGGGGATGCGCGGCATCTTCCTCGTCATCGAGGCGGTGAAGCAGCTCCGCGGGGAGTGCGGCGAGCGCCAGGTGAAGGACTGCCGCGTGGCGCTCGTCCACGGCACGGGCGGCGCGCTCGGCACGCGCCACTCCGGCGCCACGCTGATCCTCGGGAGGGCCTGAGCGTGGCCGAGTACGCGAAGCCGCTGCCCGAGATCACCGCCGAGTCGCGCCCGTTCTGGGAGGGGTGCAAGCGCCACCAGTTCCTCGTCCAGCGCTGCCGCGCGTGCGGCGCGCGCCAGCACTACCCGCGCGGGATCTGCGCGGCGTGCTGGAGCGACGACATCGAGTGGCTGCCGAGCTCGGGGCGCGGGACCGTGTACTCGTTCACCGTCACCTACCGGACGCAGGCGCGGGGCTTCAGGGACGAGCTGCCGTACGTCCTCGCCTACGTCGAGCTCGAGGAGGGTGTTCAGGTCCTGACCAACATCGTCGGCGGCGATCCGGAGAAGCTCGTGATCGGGATGCCCGTGCGGGTCGTCTTCGAGGACGTCAACGCCGACGTCAGCATTCCGCGCTTCACCCCGGTCGGTTGACGGCCGCCCGGCCCTGGCGTATAAGCGAGCAACTTTGCCGATCCTCACGGTTCGCGACCTCACGCTCCACTTCGGGGGCATCGTCGCCCTCGAGTCCGTTTCCTTCGACGTGGACGAGGGTCAGATCGTCGGGCTCATCGGGCCGAACGGCGCGGGCAAGACGACGCTCTTCAACTGTCTCTCGCGCCTGTACACGCCGGACCGCGGCGAGGTCCGGTTCGAGGGCCGCCCGCTCCTCGCGCACGCGCCGCACCGGATCGCGGAGCTCGGCATCGGCCGGACGTTCCAGAACCTCGCGCTCTTCCCGACGCTCACGGTGCTCCAGAACGTCATGATCGGCGTCCACGCCCGGACGCGCAGCGATTTCCTGTCGAATGCGCTGCGCCTGCCGTGGGTCGGCCGCGAGGAGGCGGCGATCCGCGCCGGGGCGCGCGAGGTGCTCGCGTTCCTCGACCTCGAGGCCGTCGCCGACCACCCCGCGGCGGGGCTGCCGTTCGGCACCCTCAAGCGCGTCGAGCTGGCGCGGGCGCTGGCCGGCGGGCCGAAGCTCCTCCTGGCCGACGAGCCCGCGAGCGGCCTGAACCACGAGGAGGTCGCCGCGCTCGCCAAGCTGCTGCGCGCGATCCGCGACGCGCGCGGCGTCACGGTGCTGCTGGTCGAGCATCACATGGGGCTCGTCATGCAGGTTTCCGACAACGTCGTGGTCCTCGACTTCGGCCGGAAGATCGCCGAGGGGCCGCCGGCCGCGGTCCAGAAGAACCCCGACGTGATCCGCGCCTATCTCGGCACCGAGGAGCGGGCGCGCGGCGGCGCCGCCTGATGGCGCTGCTCGAGGTCGAGGGGCTCGAGGCCCAGTACGGCTGGACGAAGGTCCTCCACGGCCTCGCCTTCGCCGTCGAGGAGGGCGGGATCACGACGATCCTCGGCGCCAACGGCGCGGGCAAGACGACGACGCTCCGCGCGGTCTGCGGGATGGTGAAGACCGCGGGAGAGGTCCGCTTCGACGGCCACCGCATCGCCGGCCGGGCGACCGAGGACATCGTGCGCCTCGGCATCGCCCACGTGCCCGAGGGCCGCGGCACCTTCATGCAGCTCACGGTCGAGGAAAATCTGAGATTGGGCGCCTACGCGCGCCGGGGGAGGGGGACGCTCGCCGGCGACCTGCGGCGCGTCTTCGAGTACTTCCCGGTGCTCGGCGAGCGGCGCGGCCAGATCGCGGGCAGCCTCTCGGGCGGCGAGCAGCAGCTGCTCGCCGTGGCGCGCGCCCTCATGCTGCGGCCGCGCCTCCTGCTCCTCGACGAGCCCTCGCTCGGGCTCGCGCCGCTCGTCGTGCGCGAGATCTTCCGCATCGTGCGCGCGATCAATCGCGAGGAGCGGGTGGCCGTCCTGCTGGTGGAGCAGAACGCCGCGATGGCGCTCGACCTCGCCGACCACGCATACCTCCTCGAGACCGGGCGCGTCGTCATGTCGGGCCCGGCCGGCGACCTCAAGAAGGACGACGCCATCCGGCGCTCGTACCTCGGGTACTGAGGGTGGACATCTTCGTCCAGCAGGTGGTCTCGGGGCTCTCAACGGGCGGGATCTACGGGAGCCTCGCGCTCGCGCTCGTCATGATCTACCAGGCGACCGACGTGGTGAACTACGCGCAGGGCGAGATGGCGATGTTCAGCACCTACCTCGCGTGGACGATGATCAACGCGGGGCTCCCCTACTGGGTCGCGTTCTTCGCCACGCTGACGGTCGCGTTCGTCGGCGGGCTCCTGATCGAGCGCGTCGTCATCCGGCCCGTCGAGCGCGCGCCTCTGCTCACGATCGTCATCGTCTGCATCGGGCTCCTCGTGATCCTGAACAGCGTGGCCGGCTGGATCTACTCGTACATCCAGAAGCCGTTCCCGAGCCCGTTCCCCGAGAAGCCGATCCAGATCGGCAACGTCTTCTTCGGCGCCCACGACATCGGCGCGCTCGGCGTCACGCTGGTCGTCCTCCTCTTCCTCTACGTCTTCTTCCGCTACACGACGCTCGGCCTCGCCATGCGCGCGGCGGCCCAGAACCCGACGTCGAGCCGCCTGTGCGGGATCCGCGTGGGCTGGATGCTGGGGGTGGGCTGGGGGCTCGCCGCGCTCGTCGGCGCCGTGGCCGGCATGATGGTCGCGCCGGTCGTCTTCCTCGACCCGAACATGATGGCGGGCATCCTGATCTATGCGTTCGCCTCCGCCACGCTCGGCGGCTTCACGAGCCCCCTGGGCGCGGTCGTGGGCGGCCTGCTGGTCGGCGTCATCGAGAACCTCGTGGGGACGTACGTGAGCTTCATCGGCACCGAGCTGAAGCTGACCGTCGCCCTCGCCGTGATCCTCATCGTCCTCGTCGTGAAGCCGAGCGGCCTCTTCGGGCGGGTCGCGGTGCACCGCGTGTGACGGGCGCCGGTGTCCGGCGGGCGGGCGTCCTGGCGGCCGTCGCGGTCGCCTGCGCCTTGCCCCTCTTCGTGTCCAACTTCCGCCTGTTCCAGTTCACGCAGGTCGGGATCTACGCGATCGCGCTGCTCGGCCTCAACGTCCTGACGGGCTTCAACGGTCAGATCTCGCTCGGCCACGGCGCCTTCTACGCGCTCGGCGCCTACACGACCGCGATCATGATCGACAAGTGGAGCGTGCCGTACGGCTGGACGATCCCGGTCGCGGGCTTCCTCTGCCTGGTCGTCGGCTTTCTCTTCGGCATCCCGGCGCTCCGGCTCGAAGGCCTCTATCTCGCGCTCGCGACCTTCGCGCTCGCCCTCGCGATCCCGCAGATCCTCAAGTACTTCGAGCACTGGACGGGCGGCTCGCAGGGCATCGTGCTCAGCAAACCCAAGGCGCCGTTCGGTCTCAAGCTCTCGCCGGACCAGTGGCTCTACTTCGTCACGCTGGCCGTGCTGCTCGTGCTCTTCTGGCTCGGCGCGAACCTCCTCCGAGGCCGCACGGGTCGGGCCATCGTGGCGATCCGCGACAATCCGATCGCCGCCCAGGCGATGGGCGTGAACAACGCGCTCTACAAGTCGCTCACCTTCGGCGTCAGCGCCGCGTACACCGGTGTCGCGGGCGCGCTCAGCGCGCTCGCCATCGCCTTCGTGGCGCCCGACGCCTTCAACGTGTTCCTCTCCATCACGCTCCTCGTCGGCATCGTCATCGGGGGGCTCGCGTCGATCACCGGCGCCGTCTTCGGCGCGCTCTTCATCCAGTTCGTCCCCAACTGGGCCCAGGACATCTCGAAGGCCGCGCCCTGGGCCATCTATGGTATTTTCCTGATCCTCTTCATGTACGCGATGCCGCGGGGCATCGCCGGGTCGCTCCGGCTCGCGTGGGTACGGCTCGCCCGGGCCCGCGCAGGAACGGGCAGGGCGGGCTGAGGGTTTTTCCGGAGAGGGACGGTCAACGCTCGAACAGGAGGGCACCATGATGCGGAGGAGTTTTGTCGCGCTCGCCGTCGTCGCCGCGCTGGCGTCGGTCGCCGCGCCCGTGGCCGCGCAGACACCCGGCGTGACGGCGACCGAGATCAAGATCGGCAACACCAACCCGTACAGCGGCCCGGCCTCCGCGTACGGCACCATCGGCAAGGCCATCGGCGGCTACTTCAAGAAGGTGAACGAGGAAGGCGGCATCAACGGCCGCAAGATCAACTACATCACCTACGACGACGGCTACAGCCCGCCGAAGACCGTCGAGATGGTGCGGAAGCTCGTGGAGCAGGACCAAGTCGCGTTCGTGTTCCAGACGCTCGGCACCCCGACGAACAGCGCGATCCACAAGTACCTGAACGAGCAGAAGGTGCCGCACCTGTTCGTCGCGACGGGCGCGACGAAATGGAACGACCCGCAGCACTTCCCGTGGACGATCGGCTGGCAGCCGAATTACCAGACCGAGGGTCACATCTACGCGCAGTACGTTCTGAAGAACGTCAAGGACCCGAAGATCGGCATCCTCTACCAGAACGACGACTATGGGAAGGACTACGTGAAGGGGCTCAAGGACGGGCTCGGCGAGACCGCCAAGAAGCTCATCGTCCTCGAGCAGACGTACGAGACGACGGATCCCACCATTGACTCGCAGATCGTGAACCTCAAGAGCAGCGGCGCGAACGTCTTCTATAACGTGACGATCCCGAAGTTCGCGGTCCAGGCGATCAAGAAGGCCCACGACATCGGCTGGAAGCCGTTGCACCTCCTCAACAACGTGTCGAGCTCGCTCGGGACCGTCCTGAAGCCGGCCGGGCTCGAGGCCTCCACGGGCCTGATCACCGCCCTCTACATGAAGGAGATCACCGACCCGCAGTGGCGCAACGATCAGGGCTACAAAGACTGGCTGGCGTGGATGAAGAAGTACTATCCGGAGGGCGCGCTCGACGACCAGGCCAACGCGTACGCGTACTCCGTCAGCCAGACGATCGTCCACGTGCTCAAGCTGTGCGGCAACGACCTCTCGCGCGAGAACATCATGCGGCAGGTGGCGAGCATCAAGAACCTCACGCTGCCGATGCTGCTGCCCGGCGTCAAGATCAACACGGGCGCGACCGACTTCGCGCCCATCGAGCAGGAGCAGCTCGCCAGGTTCGACGGCGAGCGCTGGGTGCTGTTCGGCGAGCTCTACGACGCGAGCAAGAAATAGCGGCTGACCGGGGGCGGGGGCCGGGGAGCCTTCGTCGACCACGCTAGCACTCGCGAACGTCACTCCGGGCCGCCGGCGTGGCGGCGAGACGACGCGTAGAAGCTACGGGTCTCCGAAGGCTCCCCGGCCCCCGCCCCCAGTCCGCGCTTCGTGCCGCGGGCGTCGACGCGGGCGAGGAAGTCGAGGACGAGGCGGTTCCACGCCTCCGGCTGGTCGCGGTTGGCGAAGTGGCTGGCGGGCGAGAGGACCACGAGCTTCGAGCCGCGGATCTTCTTGTGGATCACCTTCATCGGCCCGAGCGAGGGGTCGCGGTCGCCGCCGATCAGGAGCACCGGCATCCGGAGCTTCGGCAGCTGGTCGGTCACGTGGTCCATCGCGATCAGCGCGCGCAGCGAGTTCGCGTAGCCGATCGGCGCGAGCTGCCGGTACTCCTCGTAGAACTCCGCCTTGGCGCCCGGGTCGAGCGCGAGCCGCTCGGAGACGTTCGGGTTCTCGGCCATCGCGAACTCCGCCATGGCGTCCATCCCCTGGGTCAGCGTGATCTCGATCGAGCGGGCGCGCATGACGACGTTCTGCCAGGAGAGGGGGAGCCCGCTGGCCGACGAGGAGTTGGTGACGACGAGCGAGCGCACGCGCCCGGGGTGCCGTAGCGCGAAGCGCGTCGCGATTCCCCCGCCGAGCGAGAGCCCGCCGACGTGCGCCCGGCGGAGGCCCAGGTGGTCGAGCACCGCCTCGAGGTCCGCCGCCCAGCGGCCGAACGAGTACCGCGCGGGGTCCTCCGGGCTGTCCGAGCGCGCGTGGCCGCGCGGCTCCCAGAGGACGAGGCGGTGGCGGGCCGCCAGGCCGGGGACGTTGACGTCCCACATCTTCGCGTTGCCGCCGATCCCGTAGGCGAGCACGAGCGGGGTGCCGGCGCCGTGCTCTTCATAGTAGATCCGCACGCCGTCGTCGGTCCGGAGGTAGGGCACGGGGCGCTATCTCACGCCGGGTCCTTGGTCAATCGCGGCTCGAGCGACCCGCGCGCGCCCGCCTCATTTCCCCTCGACGCAACTGGCGTGTGCGCGGTTCTCGAGACCGGCGGGGTTCTTCGTCTGGACGATGTACTCGTCGGCCTCACGGATAATCTTCTTGCAGGTGGTGCAGATCCACACTTGGGGCATGT
>DATFVL010000258.1 GCA_035260325.1 Candidatus Methylomirabilota bacterium
GCGCGGACCGCCGTGAGGCCGACGCCCGCGGCGGTGCGCTGGCCCCTCGCCGTCCTCGCCGGGGGCGTCGCGTGCTTTATCGCGCTGATCTACGGCCTGATCCCGCTCGGCTCGCTCGTGCGCCTCTGGGGGAGCGACTGGTCGCTCTCGCTGCGCCACTACGCGTTCGCCTCGAGCGCCGAGGGTGCCACGCCGATCTGGAACAGCGTGAGGCTCGCGCTCGTCGCCGGCGTCATCGGCACCGTCGTGGCGCTCGTCACCGCGTACCTCGTCGAGCGCAAGCGGCCGCCGGGGCGGCGCGCGATCGAGGGGGCGGCGCTCCTGCCCGCCGCCCTGCCCGGGACCGTCGTGGGCCTGGGCTATATCCTCGCGTTCAACGTGCCGCCGCTCGCCCTCACGGGCACGCTCTGGATCCTCGTCGCGAGCGTCGTGTTCTGGAAGCTCCCCGTGGCCGTCCTCGCGGGGATCAACGCGCTGAAGCAGATCGACCCGGCGATCGAGGAGGCGGCGGTGAGCCTCGGCGCGGGGAGCGTCGCCACGTTCTGGCGCGTCGTGCGGCCGCTCCTGACCGGCACCGCGTTCTCGGTCTTCATCTACTTCTTCATCAACGGGATGGTCACCGTCAGCGCCGTGATCTTCCTGATCTATCCCGGGTTCAACCTCGCCTCGGTCGCGATCCTCAACCAGGTCGAGAACGGGTACCCGGGCGCGGCGTGCGCCCTCGGCACGATCATCCTCGCGATCGTCATCGGATCCGTCCTGCTCCTCCGCGCGCTGGTCGGGGGAGACCGCGTCGCCGTGTTGAAGCTCTAGCGAAAGGAGACACGCCCATGCGCCGCTCGCTCACCCTGCTGCTCGCCCTCGCCCTCGTGCTCCCGCTCGGCGCCTCGGTCGCGCCGGCCGCCGAGGACAAGCTCGTCGTCTACACGGCCTACGAGGAGAACGAGCTGAAGACCTTCTGGGAGCAGTTCAAGAAGGACCTGCCGGACCTCGCCGCCAAGGCCCAGTACATCCGCGCCTCCACGGGCCCGATCATGGCGCGCGTCGAGGCAGAGAAGGCGAATCCCCAGGCCGACGTGATCTGGGGCGTGTTCAACGACTACCTGACGGGCGCCGCGCTCAAGGGCCTCCTCGAGCCGTACGTCGCGAAGGAGTCGCAGGCGATCCCCGCGCGCTTCAAGCACCCGGAGAACCAGTGGCAGGGCGTGACGCTGCTGGCCGTCGGGTTCGCGGTGAACAAGAAGAAGATGGAAGAGCTGAAGCTCACCCCGCCGCGCTCCTGGGCCGACCTGCTGGACCCGAAGTACAAGGGCCACATCGTCATGTCGAACCCCTCGACCTCGGGCACGGCGTACCTGCTTCTCGCGAGCCACGCGGCCCGGCTCGGCGAGGACAGGATGTGGCAGTACTACGACGCGCTCGACAAGAACCTCGCGCAGGTCACGAAGTCGGGCGGCGCCCCCGGGCGCATGGCGGTGTCGGGCGAGACGCCGATCGGGGTCGCGCTGGGCTACGAGGTCGAGGTCGCGAAGAGGCAGGGCGCGGGGATCGACGTGATCTATCCGAGCGACGGGATCGCGTGGACCTTCGAGGGCAACGCGATCGTGAAGGGGGCCAAGAATCCGCAGAACGCCCGGCGCTTCCTCGACTGGGCGGTCTCGAAGTCGGCGATGGCCGCCTACGCCGAGTGGCGGGGCGCCGCGGTGACGCGGCCCGACGTCGCCGTGAGCGGCCCGAAGCTCACCGAGATGAACCTGATCGCCATCGATTTCGTGAAGGCCGGCGATCCCGCGTACAAGGACCGGCTCGTGAAGCGCTGGCTCGAGAAGTACTCGAGGTAGCGTGCGGATCAGCCTCGACCGCCTGACGAAGCGCTTCGGCGGCGCCGTCGCCGTGGACGGGCTCTCCCTGGACATCCGCCCGGGAGAGCTCGTCTCGCTCGTCGGCGGCTCGGGCTGCGGCAAGACGACGACGCTCCGCATGATCGCGGGCTTCGAGCGCCCGGACGCGGGCGAGATCCGCTTCGACGATCGGGTCGTCAACGACGTGCCGCCGCGCCGGCGCGGCGTCGGCATCGTCTTTCAGTCGTACGCGCTCTTCCCGACGATGACCGCCGCCGAGAACATCGCGTTCGGCCTGCGCGTCGCGAGGTGGCCGGCCGCGAAGGTCCGCGCGCGCGTGGCGGAGATGGTCGAGCTGACGGGGCTCCGCGGCTTCGAGGAGCGCTACGCGAACCAACTGTCGGGGGGCCAGCAGCAGCGCGTGGCGCTGGCGCGGGCGCTGGCCCGCCGCCCCGAGATCCTGCTGCTCGATGAACCGCTGTCCGCGCTCGACGCGAAGATCCGACTTCGACTACGCGCCGAGATCCGCAAGATCCAGCAGGATCTCGGGATCGCGACGGTCTACGTCACCCACGACCAGGAGGAGGCGCTCTCGATCGCCGACCGCATCGCGGTGATGCGCGCGGGGCGCATCGAGCAGGTCGGGCGGCCCGAGGAGATCTACGGCCGCCCGCGCACCGACTTCGTCGCGGACTTCATCGGGATCTCGAACATCCTCGACTGCCGTGTCGTCTCCGCGCGCGACGGCACGGTCGAGTGGGAGGGCGAGCGCTTGCGTGCGGCGCTCGACGGCGGCGCCGACGGCGACCGGGTCATGGTCTTGGTGCGCCCCGAGAAGCTCGCGCTCGCCGGCGACGGCGCGCCCGGCGACGGGCGGAACCGCGTCGAGGGGGTGCTCGGCGTCGTGACGTTCCTCGGCCCCGTCGTGCGCCTCGAGGTCCTCGTGCGCGGCCGCCCCTTCTGGGTGGACGTGGCCCCCGGGCAGGCGCGGGCGCTCGAGCGCGGCAAGCCGGTCACGCTCGCGTGGGCGCCGGGCGACGCCGTCGTCATCGCCGCCACCGGAACCTCCGCCGATTAACGCCGCTCGCGTCGTCATCCTCGGCGGCGGCGTCGCCGGCTGCAGCATCGCCTACCACCTGGCGCTCGCGGGCTGGCGCGACGTCACCGTCCTCGAGCGGGGCGAGCTGACGGGCGGCTCGACCTTCCACGCGGCGGGGCTCGTCGGCCAGGCGCGCTCGTCCGGCGCGCTCACGCGCGTCAACATGGCGAGCGTCGAGCTCTACCGGCGCCTCCTCGAGGACACGGGCCGCGATCCAGGCTGGAAGCCCGTCGGCAGCTTGCGCGTCGCGTCCTCCCCGGCGCGGCTCGAGGAGCTGCGGCGGCAGGAGGCGTTTACCCGCCGGTTCGGTCTCGATGTCGAGCTGCTCGGCCCTCGCGAGGCGCGCTCGAAGTTCCCGCTCATGACGGACGCGGCGCTCGAGGGCGCCCTCTGGGTCCCGGGCGACGGCCACGTGGATCCGGCCGGCCTCACCCACGCCCTCGCCGCCGGGGCGAAGGCGCGCGGCGTCAGCGTGAGGACCGGCGAGCGCGTCGTGTCGATCGCGGTCACGCGCGGACGCGTCGCGGCGGTCGTCACCGAGCGCGAGACGATCGCCTGCGAGGCCGTCGTGAACGCGGGCGGGATCTGGGCCGCCGAGATCGGCCGCATGGTCGGCGTCGGCATCCCCGTCGTGCCGATGGCCCACCAGTACCTCGTCACCGCGCCGATCGAGGGCGTGCGGCGCGACTTCGCGGTGACGCGTGATCCCGACCGCCTCGTCTACCTCCGCGAGGAGGTCGGCGGGCTCGTCGTCGGCGGCTTCGAGCGCGCGTGCCGGACGTGGGGGCTCGACGGGATTCCGAAGGACTTCACCCATCAGCTCCTGCCGCCCGACTGGGACCGGTTCGCCCCGCTGATGGAGGGCGCGATCGCGCGGGTCCCCGCGCTCGCCGCCGCGCCGGCGATCCGTCTCGTGAACGGGCCGGAGGCGTACACTCCGGACGGGGAGTTCATCCTGGGCGAGTGCGAGCGCCCGCGGGGCTTCTGGGTCGCCGCGGGCTTCTGCGCCCACGGGATCGCGGGCGCCGGCGGCGTGGGCGGGGTGATGGCGCACTGGATCACCGAGGGGCGTCCGCCGTGGGACGTCGGGCGGATGGACGTGCGCCGCTTCGGTCCGGAGGGCATGGAGCCCGCGGCGGCCGTCCGCCAGGCGGTCGGCGTCTACTCGACCTACTACGACATCCGTGAGAGGTACGTGCCATGAGGATCGAGACCATCGCGGTGCACGCGGGCGCCCGCGTCGATCCGGCGACGGGCGCGGTCACGCCGGCCATCCACCCGTCCACCACCTTCGAGCGCGACGCCGACGGCTCGTATCCCCGTGGCTTCCTCTACGCGCGCAACGGCAATCCGAACCGCGACGCGCTCGAAGCGTGCCTCGCGGCGCTCGAGGGCGGCGAGGCCGCGGCCGCGTTCGCGTCGGCGTCGGCGGCGACCTCGGCGATCTTCCAGGCGCTCGCGCCCGGCGACCACGTCGTCGCGCCCGTGGACGCCTACCACGGCACGTCGCGCCTCCTGCGCGAGACGTTCAGCCGCTGGGGGCTCGAGACAACGTTCGTCGACATGACCGACCTGGCCGCGGTGCAGAAGGCGATCAAGGCGACCACGAAGCTCGTCTGGGCCGAGACACCCTCGAACCCGCTGTGGAAGGTCACCGACATCGCGCGCGTCGGCGAGATCGCCCACGGCGCCGGCGCCCGGTACCTCTGCGACAACACCACCGCGACGCCCGTCCTCCAGTCGCCGTTCGGGCTCGGCGCCGACCTGATCCTGCACGCGACGACCAAGTACCTCGGCGGCCACAGCGACGTGATGGGCGGCGCCGTCGTCGCCCGGGCGCGGGACGACTTCTTCGACCGGATCCGCGCGATCCAGGTCTCGGGCGGGGCGGTGCCCTCGCCGTTCGACTGCTGGCTCGTGCTTCGTGGCATCCGGACGCTCCCGTATCGCGTGCGCGCGCAGTCGGAGAGCGCGCTGAAGGTCGCGACCTTCCTCGCGCGCCATCCCGGTGTCGAGCGCGTCCATTACCCCGGGCTCGCGACCCATCCCGGGCACGACGTCGCGCGCCGCCAGATGTCGGCGTTCGGCGGGATGGTGTCGGTGGAGGTGCGGGGCGATCGCGCGGGCGCGCTCGCCGTCGCGGCGCGGCTCTCCATCTTCACGCGCGCGACGAGCTTCGGCGGGACGGAGAGCCTCGTCGAGCACCGCGCCTCGATCGAGGGGCCGGGGACCCGGACGCCGGAGAACCTGCTGCGCCTGTCCATCGGACTCGAGCACGCCGACGACCTGATCGAGGACCTGGGCCGGGCGCTCGGCTGAGCCAAAGACAGGAGGCACCGCGCATGACGCTCCAGGGCAAGACCGCGCTCGTCACCGGCGCCGCCCGCGGCATCGGGCTCGCGATCAGCACGCGCCTCGTGCGTGAGGGCGCGCGCGTCGCGCTCGTCGATCTCGACCGCGCCGGGGTCGAGGCCGCCGCGAAGCCGTTCGGCGGTCAGGCGCTCGCGCTCGCCGCCGACGTCACGAAGACCGACGACGTCGAGCGCGCGGTGCGGACGGTGACGGAGCGCTGGGGCAGGCTCGACATCGCCGTGAACAACGCCGGGATCACCGGCGGCTCGAAGCTCACCTGGGAGATCACCGACGAGGAGTGGCACCGCGTCCTCGCGGTGGACCTCACGGCCGTCTTCCTCGTCTCGCGCGCCGCCGTCCGGGTCATGCTCGGGCAGGGGAGCGGCCGGATCGTCAACATCGCCTCCATCGCGGGCAAGGACGGGAACCCGACGCTCGTGCCGTACTCGACCGCGAAGGCCGGCGTCATCGGCCTGACCAAGGCCCTCGCGAAGGAGGTGGCGACCAGGGGGATCCTCGTCAACGCCATCGCGCCCGCGATGATCGAGACCGACATGGTTCGGCAGATGTCCAAGGAGACGGTGGACATGCTCCGGGCCAAGATCCCGATGGGACGGATCGGCCGGCCGGAGGAGGTCGCCGCGCTCGTCGCGTGGCTCGTCTCCGACGAGTGCTCGTTCTCGACGGGCGCGGTCTACGACATCTCGGGCGGGCGCGCGACCTACTGAGGTCTTCGGGTCAGCGCGTACTGCAGGAGCGCGATCTTCGAGTACGACTCGGTGATCTCGCCGTCGCGCGCCATCCGGATCGCGTCCTCGAGCGGGACGATGCGGTGTTCGAGGAACTCGTCGTGGTCGGCGGGCAGCGGGTCCTCGGTGAGCCCCCACGCCGCGTAGCAGTAGGCGACCTCGTCGAGGTAGGCGTTCGCCGGGTAGAAACGCGTCAGGAGCTCGAAGCGCTCGGCGCGGTAGCCGCCCTCCTCGCGAAGCTCTCGCTGCGCCGCCGCCAGGGGCTCCTCGCCGGGCAGCGCGCCGCCGCCCGGCAGCTCCCACGACACCGCGTCGAACAGGTGGCGGTACTGGCCGACCATGAGGACGCGCGAGTCGTCGACGAACGGCAGGACGGCGACGCCGACACCGGCCTGGAGCACGGGATAGACGACCTCCTGGCCGTCGGGCAGCCGCCAGACGTCCTCGCGGAGGGTGAGCTTGCCGCGCGCGTAAAGGGCGGTGGAGCCGAGACGCGTCCACCCGGGGGCCATCGAGCCGGTATGGTATCGTAATGGTCGCGATGCCGCGAGAACGCCACGTGGATCTCCTGCTGAAGAAGCTCCTGCAGGCCGTCGAGGTGTCGCTCCAGGCGACCGAGGCGGCGCGGGACGCCGTGCAGGAGATCCTCCGGCGCGGCGCCGACACCGGGATCTTCTTCGCGGGCAAGGAGCGCCGCGGCGAGCCCACCGCCGAGCTGACGTCGCAGGACAAGGAATTCCTGAGGGCCGTCTCCATCAAGCCGGACCGCTGAGGGCACGGTGCGATTCGCGCTGATCCTCGTCTGGCTCGCCGCCGCGTGGTTCGTGGCGCGCGTCCTCCTCCGGCACCTCGCACCGCTCGCGCGCAGCCGGCGCCCTGCGGGACCGGACGAGCTCGTGAAGGATCCGGTCTGCCAGACCTATGTCGTCAGCTCGCGCGCGGTGACCCGCGGGACCGGCGGCGAGGTGCGGTACTTCTGCAGCGAGGAGTGCGCCGGCCGCGCGAGCCGCGTCTGACCGTTCTTGGCCGCCGAATCACTCCACCCCGATCCCTGGCGTGACATCGACGCCCAGCCCGACGCGGCGCGGATGGCGAACTCGCTCGAGCTGCGCGGACGGACGCCGGCCCAGACGCGCCTGCGGCGGCGCTTCCTTCGCTTCGTCCCCGTCCGCTCCAGCGCGCGCGTGCTCGAAGTCGGCTGCGGCACGGGCGTCGTCCTGCGCGACCTCGCCGCGCTGGTCGGCCGGCGCGGGAGCGTCGTCGGCGTGGACCCGAGCCTCACGATCCTGAAGCTCGCGCGCACGCTCTGCCGCGCGGGGCCGGGCGGGCGAATCACGCTCCGCCACGGGGACGGTGCCAAGCTTCCGTTCGGCGCCGGACGCTTCGACGTCGCGCTCGCGATCACGGTGATCCTGCACGTCGCCGACCCGCTGCGCGTCGTGCAGGAGATGGCGCGCCTGGTGAAGCGCGGCGGCAGCGTCGGCCTTCAAGACCAGGACTTCGGGATGGTCGCCGTCACCCACCCGGATCGCGCGCTGACCGAGCGGATCATGCGTGAGGTCGCCGCGCGCATCTACGAGGAGCCCTACAGCGGCCGCAGGCTCCCGGCGCTCCTCCGCGAGGCGGGGCTCACGCGCGTCCGGCTCCTCACCGACGTGTTCCAGGACACGACGCTCGAGCCCTGGACGAAGACCTTCCTCGAGCGCCGGGCGGAGAGCGCCGTCCGCTTCGGCCTCGTGGACGCGGGGACCGCCCAGAGCTGGCTCGACGGCTTCACGGTGCTCGTCGCGCAGGGCGCGTTCGTGCTGACGATGAACTACTACGGCGCCGTCGGGGTGAAGCCGTGAGGCTGCTCGCCGCGGGTCTGGTACTGCTCGCGGCGGCCGTGGCCGCGCGCGCCGCCGAGCCCGCGAAGGCCGCGGCGCCGCTCGACGGCGCGGCGGCGCTCCGTCACGTCGCGCGGCTCGTCGCCATCGGCCCGCGGCCGGCGGGCTCGCCCGGCGGCGCGAAGGCGCGCGCCTACATCGTGGGCGCGCTCCGGGGCGCCGGCGTCACCGCGCGCGTCGAGCCCTTCGAGACCGACACGCCGCACGGCCGCCTCGCGATGGCCAACGTCGTCGCGGTCCTCCCCGGGCGCCGGCCCGACGTGATCGTGCTCGCCGGCCACTACGACACCAAGTGGTTCCGCGACATCCGCTTCGTCGGCGCCAACGACGGCGGCTCGAGCGCGGCGCTCCTGATCGAGCTGGCGCGCCGGCTCGCCGCGCGCCCGCGCGAGTACACGTACTGGGTCGTGTGGTTCGACGGCGAGGAGGCGCGCGAGACGTGGACCGACGCCGACAGCCTCTACGGCTCGCGCTTCATGGCGCGCGAGCTCGCGCGCAAGGGGACGCTGCCCCGCGCGCTGATCGTGGCCGACATGATCGGCGACCGCGACCTCGGGATCCGCCGCGAGGCCTATTCCACCGAGTGGCTGACCGACCTCATCTGGGCCGCCGCCGCCCGGCGCGGCGAGGGCGCGCACTTCCTGCCGGACGCGCTGGCCGTCGAGGACGACCACGTGCCGTTCCTCCGGCTGGGCGTCCCGTCCGCGCTCGTGATCGACTTCGACTTTCCGCCGTGGCACACGGCCGAGGACACGCTCGACAAGGTGTCGGCGCGGAGCCTCGCGGTCGTCGGCAATGTCCTGCTCGACGCGCTGCCCGCGATCGAGGAGCGGCTCACGCGCTCACCGGGAGGGACCCGCTGATGAAGACCCTCATCGACAACGCCGTGAAGCGCCGCCTCAGGGCCGGCGAGAAGACCTCGGGCGCGTGGCTCTCGCTCTGCAGCCCGATCGCCGCGGAGATCATGGCCGACGCCGGCTTCGACTGGCTCCTGATCGACATGGAGCACGGCCACGGCGACTACCAGACGCTCCTCGCCCAGCTCCAGGCGATCGAGGGGAGCGGGACGGTGCCGTTCGTGCGGGTCCAGGGCAACGACCCCATGGTGATCAAGCGCGTCCTCGACCTCGGCGCGTACGGCGTCATGATCCCGTGGGTGTCGGGCCGGAAGGAATGCGAGGCCGCCATCGCCGCGTGCAAGTATCCGCCCGACGGTCTCCGCGGCATGGCCGGGAGCCACCGCGCCGCCGGCTTCGGCCGGTTCGGCGCCGACTACTGGAAGCGGGCGAACACGGAGGTCCTCGTCATCGTCCAGATCGAGACCGTCGCGGCGCTCCGCGACATCGACGCGATGCTCGCCGTCCCCGGCGTGGACGTCGCCTTCGTCGGCCCCACCGATCTCTCGGCGGCCCTCGGCCACGTTGGCGATCCCAAGCACCACGAGGTCGCCGAGGCGATCGCGACGATCGAGCGGGCCGCCCAGAAGGCGGGCGTGGCGCTCGGCACGATCTCGCGCGGGGTGGAGGACGCCAAGCCGCTCTACGCCCGCGGCTATCAGATGATCACGCTTGCCTCGGACGCCGGGCTCGTCACCCAGGGCGCGGGCGCGGCGGTCACGCAGTTCCGGGTGGGCGTGAAGTGAGGGCGGTATAATCGCGCCATGCCGCGCGTCCGCGAGATCGAAGATCCCGGCGACGATCCCGTCCTGAGGGAGACGTTCGCCAAGGAGCAGGAGCTCTTCGGCTTCGTCCTCAACCCGACGAAGGTCCAGGCGCACACGCCCGGCATCATGAAGGCGGCCAAGCAGCTCTCGCTCGCCCTCGAGCGCTCGGGCCTCCTGCCCCCGGAGCTCGTGGCACTCGTCTACCTGCGCGTCGCGCTCATCAACGGCTGCCCCTTCTGAATCGACATCAACGCATCCCGTGGGATGCACGCGGGCGCGTCGCAGGACAAGGTGGCGGAGGTCGCGCGCGCGGCAACCAGTGACCTCTTCTCCGAGCGCGAGCGCGCTGCGCTCGAGTACGCGGAGGCGATGACGGTCACAGGCCGGAAGGTGAGCGACGAGCTCTTCGCGCGCGTGCGCGCCCACTTCTCCGAGGCGCAGGTGGTCGAGCTCACCGCCGCCGTCGCGCTCGAGAACTTCCGCAGCAAGTTCAACGTCGCGCTCGGCGTCGAGGCCCAGGGGTTCTGCGTGCTTCCGCGTTGAGGCTCGGCGGGCCTCACATCCTCCCGGTCGCCATGTTCGTCGGGACGTTCGCCTGGTCCTTCGTGTACGTGAGCCTCCCGTTCCACATCCAGTCCATCAGCACCGCCGACCCGGTCGCGACCCTCCGGTGGACCGGCTGGATCCTCGGGATCTCGCCGCTCGCGACCGTGGCGACGGCGCCCGCCTGGGGGCGTCTGGCGGAGCGCACGAATCCCAAGACCTGCTACGTCCTGACGCAGTGGCTCCAGGGGCTCTGCTTCTTCGGCATGGCGCTCGCGCGGACCCTCCCGGAGCTGTTCGTCTCGCGCGTGGTGCTGGGCGTGGCGGGCGCGGCCTCGACCTTCGCCTTCATCAGCGTGGGGCGATCGGAGAGCGAGAGCGAGGTGCGGCGCGAGATCGCGGCGATCCAGTCGGGGATGACGCTCGGCCAGGTGCTGGGCCCACTCGGCGGCGCGATCGCCGCGGCGCGGCTCGGCTTCCGCGCCTCGTTCGTCGTCGGCGGGCTGATCCTCTGGGGCTGCGGGATCCTGGTCGGCTGGGGGCTCCCGGCGGCGGCGGACCGGCGTGACACGACGCCGGGTGAGCGCCGGACGCGCGTCGGCGACGTGCTCGCGGTGGCCCTGATCGTCCTCGCGGGCTCGACGCAGGTCTTCTTCCTCACGTCCATCCTCCCGCAGATCCTCCCGCCGCTCGGCGTCGCCGCCGACCAGACGCTCGAGGTGGGCGGCATCCTCATCTTCGTCACGGGCGTCGCGGCCGCGATCGGCGCGCTCGCCACGAACCGTCTCGCGGAGCTCGTCCCCGAGCGTCGGCTCATCATGGGGCTCCTCCTGGCCGCGTCGGTCTTCCAGGCGGCGCTCGCGCTGCCGGGCTCGGTGTGGCTCTACGGGATCGTCCGCTTTCTCCAGGTGCTCTGCATCGCGCCGGTCTTCCCGCTCGTCATCGCGCGGATCGCCCGGCACGCGGGCGGCGGGGTGATCGGCTTCGTAAACTCGGCGCGCATGGGCGCCGCGTTCATCGGGCCCGTGATCGCGACGACCCTGCTTTCGTGGACGTCGCCGCCCGCCCTCTACCTCGTCCTCGCGGCGATGGGCGCGGCGTGCCTGCCCCTCGCTGCCATGACGCGGCCGAGGGCACGCGCGTGAGCTCCCGGCCGCTCGTCGACGTCCGCATCGAGGCCCTCGCCACGCGCGGCGGCGTGCCGCCCGGCGTCCGCGACGTCTCCATCCACGTCCGCTACGGCGAATTCTTCACGCTGCTCGGACCGCCGAAGTCGGGGAAGTCGGACGTCGTGCGCGCCGTCGCGGGCTTCCTCCGGGCGACGGCGGGCCGCGTGCTCGTGGACGGCCAGGACATCTCGGCGCTCCCCCCGGGCCGCCGCGACGTCGGCTACGTGTTCCAGGACGGCGCGCTCTGGCCGCACCTGAGCGTCGCCGAGCACATCGCGTTCGGGCTCGAGCCGCGGGGGCTCGCGGGGGCCGAGGCCGAGCGGAAGGTCGCGACCGTCGCGGGCCGCCTCGGCCTCGCCGGCCTCGAGCGGGCGCGGCCGACCGCCCTCGGCGTCGAGCAGCGGCGCCGGCTCGCCATCGCCCGCGCGCTCGCGCCGGAACCGCGGATCCTGATCCTCGACGAGCCGCTGGCGAACGTCGATCCGACCGCGCGCAAGGCGCTGCGCCTCGAGCTGGCGAAGCTCCACCGCGACCTCGCGGTGACGACGATCCACGCCACGCGCAACGCCGCCGATGCGCTCGCCCTCTCCGACCGCCTCGCGGTCATGGACGCCGGACGGGTCTTGCAGATCGGCGAGCCGGGCGAGCTCTACCACCGGCCCTCGAGCCGCGCCGTCGCCGAGGCGCTCGGCCCCGCGAACTTCCTCCCCGTGCGCGTCGTCGAGGTGCGCGAGCTCGGCGTCGTCGTCGAGACCGAGGGCGGCCACCAGGTGCCGGTCGCGGGGATCGGCGCCTTCAGGAAGGGTAGCCGCGGCCTCATGGTGCTGCGGCCCGAGGCGCTCTCGCTCGTCGAGGCGGCCATGGCGCGGGGCCCCGGCATCCCGGGGCGGGTCGCGCTGCGCGTCTTCGAGGGCGCGCGCCACCTCTACGAGATCGAGGTCGGCGGGACGGACCCCGTCCGCGTGGAGGTGCCGTCGCTCGACGAGGCGCGCGTCTTCCGCCTCGGGGACGCCGTGCGCGTGGAGGTGTCGAGCGATACGGTCGTGCTGATCCCGATGCCCGACGAGGACTAGATCGAGTAGGTCCGGTCCTGCTCGAGGATCGCGACGCGTCCCCCGCCGAACCGGTCCAGCTCCTCCGCGATCTCCTCGTGGAACTGCGGCTTCACGTGGAAGATCCAGACCGGCACCTCGGGCGGGAGCTTGTCGAGCTCACGCTGGACGAGCGAGGGCGTCAAGTGCCTGGCGATCTCGGCGAGGGGGCCGAGGCGGTTGGGGAAGGCGCACTCGAGGATCACCGCCCGGAGGCCCTGGAACCCGCGCGCGGCCTGCCAGAGCGCGCTCGTCGGCCCCGTGTCGCCCGAGTAGATCAGCCCCGTCGAGCCGTCGTGGACGATGAAGCCGGCGGTCGGCACCGTGTGGTGCACGGGGATCGGCGTTACCCATAGATCCCCGACCCGCTGCTCGACGTCCTCGATGAGCGTGCGGTACTTCACCACGGGGACGTCGGCGTGGGGGATCTTGCTGAAGTCGGGCCAGAGGGTGTTGTTGAAGACCCCGGAGCGCAGCGTGTTCACGACCGGATCGATGCTCGCGATCGTGATCGCGGCGCCCGTCTCGCAGAAGCCGAGCGTCTCGGTGAGGTAGACCAGGCCCGCGATGTGGTCGAGGTGGGCGTGCGAGATGAGCGCGTGCTCGATCGAGAGTTGCTCCGGGACCGCCAGGGCGCCGGTGACCGTGCCGCCGTCGAGGAGCGTGCGGTCGTTGACGAGGAATGCGGTCGGGCGATGCCCGAGCCCTTCGCCTCCGAAGGCGCCGAGCACCCGGATCTTCATCCTGAACGGATGTTAACACGGAAAAATAGTAAGATGGATGCGTGGGGGACGACACGTTCGACTATCCGACGATGGCGCGCGCGCTGATCGTCGGCGACAAGGACACCGTGGCGCGGAAGACCCAGGAAGGGCTCGGCCTCTCGATCGATCCGAAGGCGCTCATCTTCAAGGGCCTCATTCCCGGCATGGACGTCGTCGGCGAGAAGTTCCGGCGGAACGAGTACTACGTGCCGCAGGTGCTCCTGTCGGCCCGCGCGATGTACGCGGGCCTCGACCTCCTGAAGCCGCTCATCACCGCGTCGGCGAAGGCCGACGACTACTTCGGCGTCGTCGTGATCGGCACCGCGCAGGGCGACCTGCACGACATCGGCAAGAACCTCGTCGCGATGATGCTCGAGGGCGCCGGCTTCAAGGTGGTGAACCTGGGCCGCGACGTGGCGCCCGAGGTCTTCGTGAAGGCGGTCGAGGAGCACGGCGCCAACATCGTCGGGATCTCGGCCCTCATGACGACGACGATGCCCGGCATGAAGCGGACGATCGACGCCCTCGTCCGGGCCGGGCTGCGCGAGCGCGTGAAGGTGATGATCGGCGGCGCGCCGGTGAGCCAGGCGTTCGCCGACGAGATCGGCGCCGACGGCTACGCGAAGGACTCGACCCTCGCGGTGTTGAAGGCGAAGGCGCTGCTCGGCGTCGGGGAGGCGGTGGCGCCGTGACGGCGCGCGGCCGCGAGGTCCTCGCACGCGTCCGCGCGGGCGAGACGCTGGTCTTCGACGGCGGCTACGGCACCATGCTCTTCGCCGCCGGGCTCCTGAACGGCGCGTGCCCGGAGCTGTGGAACGACACCCACGCCGACGTCGTCCGCGGCATCCACCAGGGCTACTTCGACGCGGGCAGCCAGATCGTCGAGACCAACACCTTCGGCGGCGCCCGGCTCAAGCTCGACGAGTACAAGCTCGGCGACCGGACGCGCGAGCTGAACGAGAAGGGCGGGCGCCTGGCCCGCGCCGCGGCCCCGTCCGGCGGGTACATCGCGGGCTCGATCGGCCCGACGAGCCGGCTGCCCCGGGACTACGCGCTCGACGCGGGCGTGACCGACGAGGAGTACGAGGCGACCTTCCGCGAGCAGGCCGAGGCGCTCGCCGAGGGCGGCGTGGACCTCTTCGCCGTCGAGACGATGATGTTCCCGCAGGAGGCGACCGCCGCGATCCGCGCCTGCAAGAAGGCGACGGACCTGCCGGTGATGGCGACCATGTTCTTCCAGTTCGAGGAGATGCACGACCGCGACCGGACGATGTGGGGCGAGAGCCCGGCCGACGTCGCGAAGACCCTCCTCGCGGCGGGCGCTGACGTGGTCGGGATGAACTGCGGGCGCGGGCCCGACCGCGCGATCGTCATCATCCGCGAGATGCGCAAAGTCACGGACGCGCCGCTCGTGGCGTACCCGAACGCGGGTCTGCCCATCACGAAGGGCGACACGGTCACGTACGAGCTCGGGCCCGAGGCGATGGCCCGCGAGTATCCCGCGCTGCTCGACGCCGGCTGCAACATCGTCGGCGCTTGCTGCGGCTCCAACCCCGAGCACATACGGCTCATTTCCGAGGTCGTCCGAAGCCGGAAGAAGTGACGGGCCTGCTCGTCACCTCCGAGCCCCGCGTCCTCGCGGACATCGCGCTCGAGATCGATCCCGCCGAGGTCCTGCGCTTCCAGGGCTACAAGCGCGACGGCGACCTCCCGGGCGCCGAGGTGCATCGGCTCTTCGATGAGGCGCTGGCCCTCGGGCGCCGTCTCATGGAGGCGCGCGCCGTCGTGCGCTGGCTCCCCGTCACGCGCCAGGAGGGGGACCTCCTCGAGGCCGGCGGCGCGGCGCTCAGGATCCCGCGGGTTCGGGAGAGCTGGGGAGCCGTCGAGTACGTTGTCGCCGCGGTGTGCACGATCGGCGACCGCCTCGAGCGGCGCGCCACCGAGCTCTGGGACGCCCGCGAGCTGCCGCTCGCCTCGATGCTCGACAGCGTGGGCTCGGGAGCGGTCGAGAGCCTCGCCGAGTACGTCAACGACGTCCTCTGCCAGGAGGCGATCGCACTCGGTCTCCCGGTCACGAACCGGATCAGCCCGGGCTACGGCGACTGGGACGTCGGCGAGCAGCGCGTGCTCTTCGGCCTCTGCCCGGGCGACGCGATCGGCGTCGGCCTGAATGCCGCGTGCTTCATGACGCCCGTGAAGTCCATCACGCTCCTCGCCGGCGCCGGGCGGGCCGCGCGGGTGGACCACTACTTCAGCCAGTGCGCGCGCTGCTGGATGCGCGACTGCGCGTATCGCCGCGCCCCCGCGCGCACGACCGTCCACCGACCGCGACCGTGAGCGCCGTCGCGATCCGCCGGGCGACGGCCGCGGACGCGGCCGCGATCGCCGACGTGTATCTCGCGAGCCGGCGCGACGAGGAGCCCCGGATCCCCCCGATCGCGCACGGCGCCGCCGACGTGCGCGCCTGGATCGCGCGGGTCGTGCTCGCCGAGCACGACGTGCGGGTGGCGGAGGGCAAGGGCCGGGTCGTCGCCATGAGGCTCTCGCGGGGGACTCGCTCGAGCACCTCTACGTCCTGCCCGCCTTTCAAGGGCAGGGGATCGGGGCCCGGCTGCTCGATCTCGCCAAGCGGCTCAGCCCGCGGCGCCTCCGCCTGCGCACCTTTCAGGCCAACCGTCCCGCGCGCGACTTCTACGAGGCCCGCGGCTTCGTGGCGGTCGAGTTCGGCGACGGCGCCGGCAACGAGGAACGCGCGCCCGACGTCCTGTACGAGTGGACGGGCGGGGCCTGAGGCGGTCCGAGGGGGCGATCTGATACGATGCTGACGATGCCGGCCGACAACGTCATTCTCGTCGGCTTCATGGGTGCTGGGAAGTCGTCCGTCGGGCGGCTGCTCGCGCGCCGCCTCGGGCGCTGCTTCGTCGAGACCGACGACATGATCATCGCGCGCGAGGGCAAGCCCATCCACGTGATCTTCCGCGAGCAGGGCGAGCCGCGCTTCCGCGAGCTCGAGGCCGAGGCGCTCGAGGCGCTCCGGCTGAAGGCGGGCGACGTGATCGCGACGGGCGGCGGGCTCCCGTGCCGCGACGGGCGGATGGAGGCCCTGCGCGAGCTCGGCACGGTCGTCTGGCTCGCGGGCGAGTTCGCCGACCTCCACGAGCGCGCGAGCCGGCTCGGCGGG
>DATFVL010000259.1 GCA_035260325.1 Candidatus Methylomirabilota bacterium
CCCGAGCCGCTGACGCACCTCCTCTTCGTGGACGCGCTCCTGCGCGGCCAGTGGGCGACCTTCGCCGACGCGCTGGCCCACGCGATCCTCCCGATGGTCACCCTCTGCTTTCCGGCGCTCGCCTCGATCATGCGCGTGAACCGCGCCGAGATGATCGAGACGCTCCGGCAGGACTACATCGTCAACGCGCGCGCGCAGGGGATCTCGGACTTCCGCATCGTCGCGCGCTACGCGCTGAAGAACGCGATGGTGCCGACGCTCACGATGATCGGGCTCCGCTACGGCTGGATGCTCGGCGGCACGGTGCTGGTCGAGACGGTCTTCGACTGGCCGGGCATCGGCCTCTACGCCGTCAGCTCGGCGGTGGCGAGCGACTTCCAGCCGATCATGGGCGTGACCCTCCTGATCGGCCTCAACTTCATGCTGGCGAACTTCCTCGTGGACCTCGCGTACGGGTGGCTCGACCCGCGGACGCGCGAGGCGGGGGCGACGTGACGGCGCGGGTCCTCGTGCGGTCGCCCCTCGCGGGCTGGCTCGAGCGCCACGAGCCGGCGGCGCGCGAGCTCCGGCTCTACGCGCGGATCTTCGCGCGGAGCGCCTCGTCGCTGCTCGGGCTCGGCCTGGTGCTCCTGTTCCTCCTGGTCGCGGCGCTCGGCCCGTGGATCGTGCCGTACCCGGAGGACGCGCGCGGCGCGGTCCACCTCGACCTGAAGCTCCAGGCGCCGGGCGCGGCGCACTGGTTCGGCACCGACGAGGTGGGCAACGACGTCTACACGCGCGTGATCCTGGGCGCGCGCGTCTCACTCCAGATCGGCCTCATCATCACGCTCGTCGGCGGGCTCATCGGCGTGCCGCTCGGGATGCTCGCGGGCTACGTGGGCGGCCTCCTCGGCGACGTCATCATGCGCGTGACCGACGTGTTCCTCTCGGTGCCCGCGCTCGTCCTGGCCCTCGCCATCGTGGGCGCGCTCGGCCCCGGCATCGTCAACGCGATCGTCGCGCTCTCGCTCGTCTGGTGGCCGGGCTACGTGCGGCTCGTCCAGGGCAAGACGCTCTCGCTGAAGGCCCAGACGTTCGTCGAGGCGGCGCGCGCCGTCGGCACCGGCCGGCTCCGCATCGTCTTCGTCCACATCCTGCCGAACTGCCTGTCGACGATCACGGTCAAGGCGAGCATGGACATGGGGACCGCGATCCTCGCCGCGGCGGGCCTCGGCTTCATCGGCCTCGGCGCCCAGCCGCCGCACCCCGAGTGGGGCGCGATGATCAGCTACGGGCGGAACTATCTCCCGACGTGGTGGTGGTATTCGGCCTTCCCCGGCCTCTTCATCTATCTGACGGTGCTCGGTTTCAACCTCCTGGGCGACGGCCTCCGCGACGTCCTCGACCCGAAGAGCCGCGGCTAGCGGCCGGCGGGGCCGTCAGACGCCGCAGAGCTCGGCGAGCACGCGGGCGACGAGGAGGTTCGCGACGAGCACCGGCGCGCCGATCGCGGCCCGGAGCTCGTCGCGCGTCTTCTTCCTGAAGCCGATGCAGTCCATCACGACGAGCCCGGCGTGCGCCGAGCGGAGCGCGTCCGCCGCGCGCGCGAGCGCGACGGGATTCTCCTCCTCGTAGGGTGAGAGCGGGACGACGACCGGATCGAAGCCGTCGGCGCGCCAGCGCGCCTCGGTCTGCGCCACGTGGGGCTCAGACGGCGTGAGGATACCCAGGCGGCCGGGCCAGCGGAGCCCGCGGAGCGCGCCGAGCAGGATCGGCTGGGGCTGGACGCAGGGACGCCGCGCGGGGATGGGCGGGAAGGCGCCGGTGCAGAGGAGCGCGGTCAGGCCCGCCCCCGCGGCCTCGAGCGCCGCGATCTTTGCCTGCACGCGCGCGACCACGTGACGCTTGGCGACGAACACCGAGCTCGCGTCGGCGAGCCGCGTGACGAGGATCTCGTCGCCCGGACCCGGCGCGAGCGCCGCGATCTCCGCGCGTGTGAGCCCGTCGAGGGCCCCGGCCTCGCGGATGTCGATGCCCGGGCCGAGGATCTCGGCCATGTCGGGCACGACGTCGGCGCGCGGCGACTGGCCGATCGTGACGAGCCCGACGCTCGGACGCGACGCCGTCACAGCACGTGGAGCAGGGGACGCGCGGTGAGCGCGTCCGGCTTCCAGAAGCCGGTCTCGGCGAACCACGCGAGCGCCTGTCGCGGATCGGCCGATCGGGCGAGCGCGAGGGTCTGGCCGCCCTCGAAGAACCCGCCGAACGCCACGCGCCCCGCGCCGCGCATCTCGATCAGCGCGAACTGCGCCATGTCGTGCTGGGCCACCGGGCCCTCGACGATCGTGACCGAGCGCGAGCCGTCGAGGACGACGGGGACCATCTCCCATGGCTCGACGAACTGGGCGAAGCTCCGCGGCTCGTAGCGGGTCCAGACGCCACCCGTCCAGTACGGGTCCTCTTCGATCGCGTGCTCGAGCTGGCCGGGCTGCTGGAGGCGGTAGAAGACGTCGGCGCTCTTGCCGTCCGGCGCCGGGCCGCCGCCGACCAGGATGCCGGCCGCGCGCAACCCCTGGAGGCGCTCGAGGTGGGCGCGCCGGTGGCCCTCGCGGCGGGTCAGGTAGTCGTCGGCGGCCGTGACGGCGATGTGGAAGACGATCACGGTCGAGAGCCTACCAGATCGCGGCCCGCGCGAGCCGGCGTGTTACTGTGTCGAGTGATGGAGCTGCTCGAGGAGTTTCGTGCTCGGTACCCGTTCCCGCTCGACGACTTCCAGCTCGAAGCGATCCAGGCGATCGCGGCCGGCCAGTCGGTGATCGTCTCGGCGCCGACCGGGGCGGGCAAGACGCTGGTCGCCGAGTTCGCGATCCACGCGGCGCTCGCGGCCGGCCGCCGCATCGCCTACACCACGCCGCTCAAGGCGCTCTCGAACCAGAAGTTCGCCGACTTCACCCGCGCGTTCGGCGAGGCGCGCGTCGGCATCCTGACCGGCGACGTCAAGGTGAACCCGCACGCGCGCGTGCTCGTGATGACGACGGAGATCCTCCGGAACGCGCTGTACGGCTCGGGCCTCGAGGACCTCAGCTACATCGTGCTCGACGAGTGCCACTACATGGGCGACGAGGGGCGCGGCACCGTGTGGGAGGAGATCATCATCGGCGCGCCGAAGGACGTCGCCCTCGTCGGTCTCTCGGCGACGGTCGCGAACGTCAAGGAGATCGCCGACTGGATCTCGCTCGTCCACCGGCCGATCGTGCCGATCTACCATCCCCACCGCCCGGTGCCGCTCCGCTGGGCGATCGCCGATCTCGCGGGCGAGATGCACGACCTCGACGACGTGCGCCGGGGCCGGGCGCGCGTCGTCGGCGACGAGCCGCGCGGTCCCGACGACCGCGGCCGCTGGTACACGCGCCGGGTGGCGGACCCGACGGTGCTGATCGAGGCGCTCGCGGCCCGGCGCTGGCTCCCCGCGATCTACTTCATCTTCAGTCGCGCCGGCTGCGAGCGCGCGATGCACGACGTGCTGACCGAGGGCCGGAGCCTCCTGACGGCGGAGCAGCAGGCCGAGGTGGACCGCGCGATCGGCGAGGCGGTCGCGGAGAGCCCCTCCGTCGGCGAGTCGGCGCTGTCGCAGTCGGTCTTCCAGGGACTCAGGATCGGCGTGGCCCTGCACCACGCGGGGATCCTGCCCGGCCTCAAGCGGCTCATCGAGACGCTGTTCGAGCGCGGCCTCTGCAAGGTCGTCTTCGCGACGGAGACGATGTCGCTCGGCATCCACATGCCCGCGCGCGCGGTGGTGCTCCAGGGGCTCACGAAGCGCACCGACCGCGGCTTCCGCTCGCTCACCCACAACGAGCTGACCCAGATGGCGGGCCGGGCGGGCCGGCGCGGCATCGACGCCGAGGGCGAGTGCGTGATCGCGCTCGACGCGCGCGACGGCGTGGACTCCGTCTTCCATGTCGTGGACGGCGCGCCCGAGCCGATCGAGAGCCGGTTCCGGCTCGGCTACGGCTCGGTCGCGCTCCTGCTCGGCACCGGGGCCGAGCCGGACGTCCTGCGCCGCCGGATCGAGTCCTCCTTCGGCCAGTACCAGAACCTCAAGCGCGTCCGCGAGCTTGAGGCCGAGGTGCTGAGCCTCGAGGCCCAGCTCGCGGCGCTCGAGCGATACGAAGCCCCGTGCGGCGACTTCCAGCGCGTCGGCCGGTACCGGCGCGCGCGTCAGGAGCAGGAGGTGCGGCGGCAGGCGCTCGGCCGCGGCGGGCGCCGGGGCGAGCGGAGCGTCGCCGAGGCCGAGACGGGCCGCCTCGCGCTGGTCCGGCGCAAGGGCGCGCCGAGCCTCGCGCTGATCCTCGGCGTGCACTCGACGCGCGGCGGGAAGGCGCTCCTCGACGCGCTCCTTCCCCACGGCGCCGTCGTCCGGGTGAAGAGCGGCGTCGTGAAGCGCGTCTTCTGGGCCACGCCGCCGATCCACGTGTCGCGTGACCTGGGCCGCGAGGGCCGCGGTCGCGACGGCCGCGGCCTCGGCCACCTGGCCGCCGAGCTCGGCCGGCTCTCCGTCGCCGAGCTCGTCGAGCGCGAGCGCGCCGAGGGTCCCGGCGCGGTCCTCGCGGCGATCGAGTGCCACCGCTGCCCGTGGGGCGCGCTCCCGAAGTGCGACCGCGAGTGGCGCGAGCTGGAGACGCTGACGGAGCGGCTCGGCGCCCGCCGGCGCGCCCTCGAGCACGTGCGCGGCGCCTACTGGCAGGAGTTCCTGCGCGTCGTCGAGGTCCTCGAGCAGTTCGGCGCGATCCGCGAGCGGCGGCTCGAGCCGCGCGGGCGGCTCGTCGCGAGCCTCCGCCACGACAACGAGCTGCTCGTCGCCGAGAGCGTGTTCCGCGGCCTCTTCGCCGACCTCACGGGGGCCGAGGCGGCGGCGCTCGTCTCGGCGCTCATCGAGGAGTCGCGCTCCGGCGAGCCGGCGCGCGCGCGGGAATTCCTCCGGAAGCGCCCGAAGCTCCGCCGGCGGCTCGCCGAGCTCGAGGGCATCGCCCGCACGCTGCACGAGGCCCAGCGCCAGCGTCACCTCGGGATCCCCCTCGGCGTCCACGGGGGCTTCATGCCGGCCATCTTCCGCTGGGCGTCCGGCGAGGACGACTGGACGGCGATCGTCGAGGACGCCTTCGGCGGTCACGAGGGCGACCTGATCCGCGCGATGCGCCGGCTCATCGACCTCCTGCGCCAGCTCGCCGAGAGCCCCGAGGTGCCCGCCCAGACGGCGCGCGTGCTGGCCCAGGTCGCGCGGGTCGTGGATCGTGGCATCGTGCTCGAGTCGGCCCTGATATGATTCCTGCCGTGGGCCGTCACGCACGCTCGGCCGTGGTGCTCCTCGTGGCGCTCGCCGGGTGCGCCACGCTCTGGCCTCAGGAGCGGCACGCGCTCCACGGGCCGACCGCCGAGGAGATCTGGATGGCGCGGGTCCTGCTCGCCACCGCGCACGAGCCGAGCTTCGACGACCGGCAGCGGTGGGATGACCAGATGGACCAGCGGCTCTCGCAGTACCTCTCCCGCCACCCGCGGCTCGCCAACTCGATCGACGTGACGAGCCTCACGATGACCCGCCAAGTGACGGTGGGCATGGAGCGGGAGCTGGTCCTGCTGCTCCTCGGCCCGCCCGTGCTCGGCGCGAAGGAGGCGGCCGAGATCGAGAAGCTGGCGCGCGGCTACTGGCCGCTCGTGAAGGTCAACAAGCCGACGGAGGCGTGGCTCTACCCGCAGGGCTGGCGCCTGTTCCTCGACGACGCGCGGATCGTGGACATCACGCAGTACCTCGAGCCCTGACGCCCGACCTGGTCCGCACGGAGCCCCGCCGATGATCGAGTCCAGGCTGATCGTGACGAAGGAGACGCCGCTCGCAAGGAGGCAGCCATGCTTGAGGAGAAAGTGATCGCGAGCTGGAAGTACAAGAAGGGCGCGCTCGACGCGAAGACCGCGTACCTCTGCTATCTCGCGGCGAATCTCGCCGTGGGCAACACCCACTGAGCGAAGCGCGACCTGGCAGGTGCCAGGACATCGGGCGCGAGCGAGGACGAGGTGCGCGAGGCGATCAGCTTCGCGATCCGCGCGAACGCGGCGAAGGCGCACGCGGACATCCTCAAGGTGTGGACCGATGGCGGAGGTTAGCCTGACCGCGGCGTTCTCCACGGTCCCCGCGGGGGAGGCCGAGGACATCAAGCGGGTCCTCGTCGAGACGGTCGAGCAGCTCGCGCGGGACGACGGCGCCTTCACGCGGGCGAAGCTCGTCTTCACCGAGTCCGACGAGCGCTGCGGGCTCACCGCGGAGCTCGACGGCGTGAAGAAGGAGGGCGTGCCCCTCCAGCTCGACCTCGACACGCTCGAGGACGCGAAGACCTCGGCCGGGGCGCGTGCCCAGCTGAAGGAGGCGCTGCGCCTCTACTTCCGGAGGGTCCTTGGCAAGTAGCGACGACGGCGTCCTCCTCTTCGTCTGGCGCGGTTCCGTGCTGCGCGTGCCGGACGGCGTCCAGCCGCCGAAGGCGGGCTCGCGCTTCTTCTGCCGCCACCTCGCCGTGGGGTCCGGCGAGCGCGCGCTCGAGATCGGGAGCGGCGCCGGCCTCGCCGCCGTCCTCATCGCCAAGGCCGGCGCACGCGTCGTGGCGACCGACATCGTGCCCGCGGCCGTCGAGGCCACCCGCGCCAACGCCGCGCTGAACGGCGTCGTCGTGGACGCGCGGCTCGGCGACTGCTACGCGCCCGTCGCGGGCGAGCGCTTCGACCTGATCTGCGCCAACGCGCCCCAGATGCCGACCCCGCCCGGCCGCGCGCGGGCGGACGCGGCCGCCGCCGCCGACAACGGCGGTGGCGACGGCTGGGAGATCCTCGACCGCGTGATCCGCGGCGCGCCCGCGCACCTCACCCCGCGCGGCCGGCTCGTGTTCGCGATCTTCGCGTTCCTCGGCGCGAAGCGCGCGTTCGCGAAGCTCGAGGCCGTCGGGCTCGAGCCCGCGCTCATCGCGAGCGAGAGCCAGTCGTTCCCGCGGATCGGCTACGAGCGGCTCGAGCACATCCGCGCGGTGGACGCCGAGGCGACGGTGCCGGCGACGGGCCTCCCGCCGACCGTCGAGCGGCTCCTGATCCAGGGAACGCGCCGCGCGTGACGCGCCGGCTCATCGTCAACGCGGACGACTTCGGTCTCACGCCCGGCGTCAGCGCCGGTATCCTCGCCGCGCGGCGCCACGGCATCGTGACGAGCTCGACCGTGCTGGTGACGGCCGGCCCGGACCGCGACGACCTCGCGCGCGCGCGCGACGCCGGGCTCGGCCTCGGGCTCCACGTCAATCTGACCCTCGGCCGGCCGCTCACGCGCGCGCGCTCGCTCGTGGACGCCACCGGACGCTTCGTCCGGGACGCGCGCCACGCCGCGGCGCGCGCGGACGCGAAGGACGTCGGGCGTGAGATCGCGGCGCAGATCGAGATGTTCGAGCGGCTGGCGAAGCGGCCGCCGACCCACCTCGACACCCACCACCACGTCGGCCTCCTGGCGCCGGTCGCCGAGGTCGTCCTCGCCGCCGCACGGCGGCTCGGCGTCCCCGTGCGCAGCCAGAACGCGGCGTCGCGGGCGCGAGCGCGGAGCGCCGGGCTCAGGACGCCCGACCACTTCTTCGGCGAGTCGGGGCCCGGGGCCTACTGGTCGCTCGCGCGGACGCTCGCCCATCTCCGCGCCCTCCCGCCCGGGGTCTCGGAGTTCATGAGCCATCCCGGCTGGTGCGACGACGCCCTCGCCGGGAGCCGCTACGGCCGCCAGCGCGAGACCGAGCTCGTCGGCCTCGGGACCCCGGCGGCGCGCGCCGCTGCGCAGAGCCTCGGTCTGCAGCTCTGCCACTTCGGCGACCTCTAGCCCGCGCGCGATGACGGCGGGAGGGCTGCTGCTCGGCGTGGACGTCGGCGGCACGACCATCGCCGCCGGCGCCGTCACGCCCGCGGGCGAGGTGATCCTCGAGCGCCGCCTCCGGACCCGTGAGCGCGGTCCGGGGCACGCCGTCGAAACGATCCAGGCGCTCATCGGCGCACTCGTCGCCGCGCTCCGCGACGACGCGGAGCGCCCGGGGCGCACGCCGGCGGCGATCGGCCTCGGCGTGCCCGGGCCCGTGGTCGCCGGGCGCGTCGGCGAGCCCGTGCCTCACGTCCCCGAGCTCGCCGGTCGCGCGCTCGCCGCCGAGCTCGCCGAGCGCTTCGGGCTCCCGGCCTTCGTGGACAATGACGTGAACGCGCTGGCGCTCGGCGAGTGGATGTTCGGCGCCGGGCGCGGCGCCCGCTCGCTCGTCGTGCTGGCGGCCGGGACCGGCTTCGGTGGCGGCATCGTGCTCGACGGCCGGCTCGTGCGCGGCGTCGCGGGCTTCGGGGGCGAGCTCGGCCACGCGCCGGTGAAGCTCGACGGGCGGCCGTGCTGGTGCGGCGGCCGCGGGTGCCTGGCGGTCTACGCGAGCGGCCGCGGCATCGCGGAGTCGGCGCGCGAGCGTGTCGCGAGCCGGCCGGACTCGAGCCTGCGCCGCGCGGCGGGCGGCGACGCCGCCGCGATCACGGCGCCGCTCGTGTTTCGCGCCGCCGGCGAGGGCGATGCGGTCGCGTCGTCCGTCGTGGACGAGGCCTGCCGCGCGCTCGGCGCGATGCTCGCCACGGTCGTCAACGGGCTCAACCCGGATGTCGTCGTGATCACCGGCGGCGTGGCCGCGTCGTACGCGGCGCTCGAGCCCCGGATCCTCGAGGCGGCGCGCGGGCACGCCTTCAAGGAGGCGCTGGCGGCGACACGCGTGACGATCGTTCCGGGGGACAAGCACGTCAGCATGCGCGGCGCCGCGGCGCTCGCGCTCTATGAGCTCGCGGGGCGAGCCGAGGGAGCGTAGGGCGAGCCGAGGGGCGCCCGCGGCTACTTCGCCGACTTGCCGAGCAGGCCGTCGAGGATGCGCGGCAGCCGCGTGATCGCCGACTCGCCGTGGATGCGCGCGACCATCTCGCCGTTCTTGTCCACCACGACGGTGTAGGGCGTGCCGCGGAAGCCGAAGCGGTTGCCGACCGTGAGCCGCGGATCGAGCGCGACCTTGTAGGTGACCTTCTGCTCCTGGACGAAGCGCTGGACGTCCGCCTGCGTGTCCTGGACGTGGATCGCGAGCACCTCGACGCCGCGCGGGCGATAGCGCTCGGCGAGCCGCGCGAGCGTGGGCGACTGGGCGATGCAGGGCTTGCACCACGACGCCTGGAACCGCAGCACGAGTACCTTCCGGCCGATGAGCTCGCGCGAGTCGAGCCAACCCTTGCCGTCGAGGACGCGGACCCGGAAGCCCGGCGCCGCCGGCGCGGCCTCGCTCGCGGCGACGGAAACGCTCAGCAGCATGGCGAGCGCGAGGGCGGGGACGCGCACGGAGGGTATAATAGCCGCGTGAACGACCTCGAGCACGAACTTCGGAAAGTCGTCGCCGGGGACGTTCGCTTCGATCCCACCTCGCGCCTCCTCTACGCGACCGACGCCTCGATGTACCAGGTGGAGCCGCTCGGCGTCGTCATCCCGCGCGACGCCGACGACGTGCAGGCGGCGGTCGAGGTCGCGAGGGCGCAGCGGGTCGCGCTCCTCCCGCGCGGCGGCGGCACCTCGCTCACGGGCCAGACCGTGAACCGTGCGCTCGTGCTGGACTTCTCGCGGCACATGCACGCGGTCCTCGAGGTGAACGCCGAGGAGTCGTGGGCGCGCGTCCAGCCCGGACTCGTGCAGGACAACCTGAACCACCACGTGCGGCCGCTCGGCCTGCTCTTCGGCCCGGACACCTCGACCTCGAACCGCGCGACGCTCGGCGGGATGCTCGGCAACAACTCGGGCGGCTCGCACTCGATCGCCTACGGCCTCACGGTCGACCACGTGCTCGAGCTCCGGTGCCTCCTCGCCGACGGCACGCGCGTCGCTTTCGGCGAGGTGACGCCCGTCGAGTTCGAGGCGAAGTGCCGGGCGCCGGGGCTCGAGGGGCAGATCTACCGCGAGGTTGCGCGCATCCGCGACGCGTACGCCGGCGAGATCCGCGCGCGGTGGCCGAAGCACTGGCGGCGCGTCGCCGGCTACAATTTGAATGAGTTAGTGGGGAACGGAGCCACCCGCGCCTTTCTCAGGCCACCTTCGGAACGCGCCGGCCCCGCGGACCCCGCTCCAACAGACGCCCCGCTCAACATGGCCCGGCTCGTGGTCGGCTCCGAGGGCACGCTCGTCACCGTGCTCGAGGCCAAGGTCCGCCTCGTGCGGCGGCCGACGCGGACCGCGCTCGACGTCATCCACTACCGCGGCCTCCAGGAGGCGCTCGAGTCGTCGCAGGCGATCCTCGAGACCGGGCCCTACGCGGTCGAGCTGACCGACAAGATGATCCTCGACCTGGCGCGGGGGAACATCGAGCAGTCCGCGCGCATGGGCTTCGTCCAGGGCGACCCCGAGGCGATCCTGATCGTCGAGTACGCGGGGGAGAGCGACGCCGAGGTGCGCGCCAAGGTGGACGCCCTCGAGCATCTGCGCGGCCGCGAGCGCTTCGGCTACGCCGCCCACGTCGCGTACGACGCCGCGGAGCAGCAATCGATCTGGAAGCTCCGGAAGTCCGGCCTCGGCCTGCTGCTCGGCATGAAGGGCGACAAGAAGCCGATCGCCTTCGTCGAGGATACGTGCGTCGAGCCCCGCCACCTCGCCGAGTTCGTGCCGCGCTTCCGCGACGTCTTCGCGAAGCACGACACCGTCGGCGCCTACTACGGCCACTGCTCGGTGGGGTGCCTCCACATCCGCCCCGTCATCGACCTCAAGACGCCGCGCGGGCTTGAGCAGGTGCGCGCGATCGCCGACGAGATCACCGACCTCGTCGTGGAGTTCGGGGGGACGATCTCGAGCGAGCACGGCGACGGCCGCGCGCGGAGCCCGTTCCTCGAGCGGATGTACGGGCCCACGCTCATGCGGGCCTTCCGCGAGCTCAAGCACGCCTTCGACCCCGAGAACCGGATGAACCCGGGCAACATCGTCGCCTCACCCGGCATCACCGAGCACCTCCGCTACGGCGCCGGGTACACGACGTGGGCGCCCGCGACGCTGCTCGACTTCTCGGAGCAGGGCGGCTTCGCGGCGGCGGTCGAGATGTGCAACGGCGTCGGCGCCTGCCGCAAGACGCTCGAGGGGACGATGTGCCCCTCGTACATGGCGACGCGGGACGAGGAGCACTCGACGCGTGGCCGCGCGAACGCCCTCCGCGCCGTGCTCTCGGGCGCGCTGCCGCCGGGCGAATTCACGGGCCGGCGGCTGTACGAGGTCATGGACCTCTGCCTCGAGTGCAAGGGGTGCAAGGCGGAGTGCCCGGCGAACGTGGACATGGCGAAGCTCAAGTACGAGTTCCTGCACCACTACTACCAGGCGCACGGGCTCCCGCTGCGGAACCGGCTCTTCGGCCGCATCGAGCGGCTGAACCGCCTGGGCGCGCGCCTGCCCCGGCTCTTCAACGCGCTCTCGGGCACGGCGCCGAGCCGGTGGCTCCTCGAGAAGCTCGCGGGGGTGGACCGGCGCCGGCCGCTGCCGCCGCTCGCCGAGCAGACGTTCACCGCGTGGTTCGCCCGTCACGCCCCGCCCGCGGCGGCCCCGCGCGGCGAGGTGGTGCTCTTCCACGACACGTTCGTGACCTACAACCAGCCCTCGATCGCCCGCGCGGCGGTCGAGCTCCTCGAGGCGGCGGGCCACCGCGTCGTCCTCGCGGACAAGAAGTGCTGCGGGCGGCCGATGATCAGCAAGGGGATGCTCGCCGAGGCGCGCGAGCACGCGGCCTGGAACGTGGGTCGCCTGGTCCCCTACGCGGAGCGCGGCGTCGCGATCGTGGGGCTCGAGCCCTCGTGCCTGCTCACGCTGCGCGACGAGTCGGTCGACCTCCTGCGCACCGACGCCGCGCGGCTGGTGGCCCGGCGGGCGTTCTTGCTGGAGGAGTTCCTGCAGCGCGAGCGCGGGCGCGGCCTCGAGCTCCCCTTCGCGCGCCACGGCCGGAAGGCGCTGCTCCACGGCCACTGCCACCAGAAGGCGCTGGTGGGCACGGCGCCGACCGTCGCCGCGCTCGCGTGGGCCGGCTTCGAGGTCACCGAAGTGGACTCGGGCTGCTGCGGCATGGCGGGCTCGTTCGGCTACGAGAAGGAACACTACGA
>DATFVL010000260.1 GCA_035260325.1 Candidatus Methylomirabilota bacterium
TGGGTCCAGACCCAGCCGGTCTACGACCTGGCCGAGCTCGACCGGTTCCTCGAGCAGGCGGGCGGCCCGCCGGTTCCGGTCATTGTCGGAGTGCTCCCGCTCCACAGCTACCGCCACGCCGAGTTTCTCCATAACGAGGTGCCGGGGATCACGGTCCCCGACCATATCCGCGCGCGCCTCAGGGACGCGGGCGACGGGGCGCTGCGGGTCGGCATCGAGATGGCCCAGCGCTTGATCCACGAGATCCGCGGCCGCTACGCCGGCGCCTACCTCATGCCCTCGTTCGGCCGCTTCGAGGTCGTCGCCGAGGTCCTCGATGCATTGCATTGATGGGAGAGGAGTGGCGCGTGGGTCCGTTTGAGCTCGGCGCGCGGGAGGCGGCGGAGCGGATCCGCGCGGTGACGCTGAGCCCGGTGGAGCTGGTCGAGGCGTGCCTCGAACGAATCCGCGCGCTCGACGCGCGGCTCCTGGCCTGGGCCCACGTCGACGCGGACGGCGCGCGCGCGGCGGCGCGTGAGCTCGAGCGGGAGGCGAAGGCCGGGCGCCTCCGCGGCGCGCTCCACGGCGTCCCCCTCGGGGTGAAGGACATCTTCCACGTCGCCGGCATGCCGACGACGGCCGGCGCCAAGGCGTTCGCCCACAGCCGTCCGACGGTGGACGCCGCGTCGGTCGCGCTGCTGCGCGCCGCGGGGGCGATCGTCCTCGGCAAGACCCACACGACCCAGTTCGCGTACCGCGATCCCGCGCCGACGCGGAATCCGTGGAAGGACGGTCACACGCCCGGCGGGTCCTCGGCGGGCTCGGCGGCCGCCGTCGCGGCGCGCATGGTCCCGGCGGCGCTCGGCTCGCAGACCGTCGGCTCGGTGCTGCGGCCGGCGGCCTACTGCGGCGTCGTCGGCGTCAAGCCCACCCACGGCCTCATCCCGGTCGCGGGCGTGATCCCGCTCGCCTGGTCGCTCGACCACGTCGGCGTCTTCGGCCGCTCGGTCGCCGACGCCGCGCTCGTCCTCGGCGTCCTCGCGCGCCGGAACCTCCGGCCCGAGCCCGCGCGCGCGCCGCGCCTGGCCCTGGCGCCCGAGCTCGTGCGGCGGGCCTCACCCGAGGTCGCCGACCACATCCAGGACGTGGCGCGGGCCTTCGCGCGCGCCGGCGCCCACGTCGAAGACGTGAAGCTGCCGGCCTCGTTCGACGGGCTTCACGACGCGGGCACTATCGTGCTCCAGGCCGAAGCGGCGGCCTATCACGCGCGCGACTTCGCCGTCCACGCGGCCGACTACGGCCCGGGAATCCGGCGGGGGATCGAGGCCGGTCTCGGAGTCAGCGCGACGGCGTACCTCGCCGCGAACCGGCACCGCCTGGCGTTCCGCGACGAGGTGATGCCGCTCCTCGCCGGCCACGACGCGCTCCTCACGCCCACGGCGCCCGCGCCGGCGCCCGACCTGTCGACGACGGGCGACGCCTGGCACTGCGCGCCGTGGAGCTACGCGGGCGTGCCGTCGGCGTCGCTGCCGAGCGGGCTCGCGCCCTCCGGCCTGCCGCTGGCGATCCAGCTCGTCCAGGCGGCCGGCGCCGAGGCGCGGCTCCTCGACGTCGCCGCCTGGTGCGAGCGCGAGCTCGCGTTCACCCACGCGCCCGGCGCCTGACGTGCTCGACCTCAAGATCGAGGGCGCCACGGTTGTCGACGGCACCGGCGCGGCCGGCGCCCGGGCGGACGTCGGCATCCGCGACGACGCGATCGCCGCCGTGGGCGATCTCTCGCGCGAGACCGCGGGCTCGACGCTCCGCGCGGCCGGACGCGTCGTCGCGCCGGGCTTCATCGACATGCACTCGCACTCCGACTGGCGGCTCTGGGAGAACCGGCGCGCCGAGTCGAAGATCCGCCAGGGCGTGACGACGGAGGTCGTCGGCAACTGCGGCTTCTCTCCCGCGCCCGTCTCCACGGAGTTCCTCGACGACCTGCGCGGCTTCGCGCTCTACGTGCCGAAGGGGATGGACTTCGCCTGGCGCTCGGTGGGCGACTACCTCCGCGCCTTCGACCGCGAGGGCACCGCGCTCAACGTCGTCCAGCTCGTCGGCCACGGCACCCTCCGCGTCGCCGCCATGGGATTCGCGCGGCGCGCGCCCGACGAGAAGGAGCTCGGACAGATGCGGCGGCTGCTCGGCGACGCGATGGAGGACGGCGCCTGGGGCCTCTCGACCGGCCTCATCTACGCGCCGGGCTCGTACGCGACGACCGAGGAGATCGTCGAGCTCGCGCGCGTGGCGGGCCGCCGGCGCGGCTT
>DATFVL010000261.1 GCA_035260325.1 Candidatus Methylomirabilota bacterium
CCCCCAGGATCCGACACGGCGGCAAAGCCGCCGTTCGAACGGAGGGCACTCGGACGCCTTGCGAGCGGCGTCAGTCTCCCGGCCGGCGCGGCACGAGCACCGGCGCCAGCGCCGGGACGCGCGCGGCGAGGCGCCCGCCGACGCTCCGGCAGATCCCGACGAGCCCCGCCGGGTAGGCGCGCGCGATCACGAGCACGAGCAGGGCGAACAGCACCATCCGCACCTCGCCCCACGCGCGCAGCAGCTCCGAGAGCGCCTCGATGAAGACCGCGCCCAGGATCGGACCCGCGAAGGTCCGGAGCCCTCCCGCGATGACCATGATGACCACCATCGCCATCTCGTTGAACTTCATCGGCGTCGGCGACAGGAGCCCGAGGTAGTGGCCCTGGAAGCCGCCGGCGACCGCGGCGAAGACGGCGGACGTGGCGAAGACGAACCGCTTCCACTTGAAGGTGTCCACCCCCATGACGGCGGCCGCCTCCTCGTCGTCGCGGATCGCGCGCATGTACGCGCCGATCCGCGAGTCGACGAGCGCCCGGGCGGCCAGGATCGCCGCCAGGGCCAGCGCGAGGAAGAGGTAGTAGTACGGGGTGGCGCGCGGCGTGCCGAACAGGAGCGGGGTGGCCAGGCCGAGGTCGCCGCGCGTGATCTCGTACTCGGCGGTGACGAGCAGCCGGACGGACTCGGCGAAGGCCCAGGTGGCGAGGGCCAGGTAGATCGCGCGCATCCGGAGGCAGAGGGTGCCGAGCCCGTACCCGATCGCGGCCGCGACGGCCGCGCCCGCGGCGATGCCGACGAGGATCGGCACGCGCGCGTACAGGACGAGGAGGGCCGACGTGTACGCGCCGACGCCGGCGAAGGTGTGGTGCGCCAGCGAGAACTGGCCCGTGTAGCCGGCGAGGAGGTTCCAGCCGATCGCGAGGATCACGTAGTAGAAGCTCGTGGTCAGCACGTGCGTGTGGTACTCGGACGCGACCCAGGGCAGCCACGCGAGGGCGGCGTAGGCCAGCACGCAGCAGCCGAGCCGGCGCGCGAAGGGTCCCAGGGGATCAGGCTCCGAGGAGCGCGTCGCGGATGATCTCGCGAAGCTCGCCGGCGAAGGCCGCGCGGGGGCCCTCGCGGCGCACGCGGCCGATCTCGAGCATGTAGAGGTAGTCGGAGATCTCGACGGCCTTGCCGATGTTCTGATCGACGAGCAGGATCGTCACGCCGGCGGCCTGGGCGGCGAGGAGCCGCTCGTAGACCTGATCGGCGATCCGCGGGGCGAGGCCCGCCGACGGCTCATCGACGAGGAGCAGCGCCGGCTCGGTCGCGAGCTCCTTGGCGAGCGACAGCATCTTGGCCTCGCCGCCCGAGAGGGCCGTGGCGCGCAGCCGCCGCTTCCCCGCGAGCCGCGGGAAGGCGGCGTAGGCGCGCTCGAGCATCCCGGCGACCCGCGCCCGGTCCCCGCGAAAGACCCACGTGCCGAGCTGCAGATTCTCGTGCACGGTGAGCTGCGGGAAGATGTTCATCCCCTGCGGCACGTAGCCGATGCCGAGCCGCTTGATCGCGTGGGGCGCGAGGCGCTGGATCTCCCGCCCGTCGAAGACGATCCGGCCGCGCCGGGGGTGCAGGAAGCCGAAGACCGTCTTGAGGAGCGTCGACTTCCCCGCGCCGTTGGGCCCGATGATGCCCGTCACCGCGCCCGGCGCGACGCGGAGACTCACGTCGTTCAGGATGTCGATGCCGTCGAGGTAGCCGCCGACGATCCCGTCCAGCTCGAGACGCGCCATCTACCGGCCCAGGTAGGCTTCGAGGACCACGGCGTGGTTGGCGACCTCCTCGAACGATCCCTCGGCGATGAGCCGGCCCTCGTGCATCACGGAGACGCGCGGGCAGAGCCGCCGGAGCGCCGCCATCTCGTGCGACACGATGAGGAACGTCACCGCCTCCTCCCGGTTCATCCGGAGGATCGTCTCCATGATGGTGTCCTTGATCGTCGGATGCACGCCGGCGAACGGCTCGTCCATCAGGAACAGGTGGATCGGACGCACCATGAGACCCCGCACGATCTGGAGCAGCATGCTCTGGCCGCCGGACAGCTCCTTGGCCGGCGCGTGGCGCAGCCGGTCCAGGGCGACGAACTCGAGCAGCCCGCGCGCGCGCTCGACGATCTCCGCCCTCGGGCGGCGCGCGCCCCCGTCGGGCGCGGCGCCCCGGTCCAGGGCCGCCAGCGCGGGGACAAGCACGTTCTCGAGCACGCTCATGTTGCCGAAGAGCTTCGGGATCTGGAACGTGCGCGCCACGCCCCGCCCGGTGATCTCGTGGGGGCGGAGGCGATCGACCCGCTCGCCGCGGAGACGGATGTCGCCGGCGTCCGCGCGGTAGAGGCCGGAGAGCAGGTTGATCGTCGTGGTCTTGCCGGAGCCGTTGGGGCCGATGAGGCCGCGGACCTCACCCGCGCGGATCGCCAGCGGCAGGTCGTCCACGGCGACCACGCCGCCGAACCGCTTGGTGAGCCCGCGCGTCTCGAGCAGCCACTCGCCCGTCGCCATTCAGCCGCCGACGCGTCGCGCACGGCCCCGCGTCACGCGAGCGGCTCCCAGAACCGCTGGATCTCGACGAGGTACCCGCTCGGGTCCCGCACGAACGCGTTGTAGATGCGGTACGGCGGATTGTCGGCGGGCTCCTTCACGAGCGGGACGCCGTGGGCCCGGAGGCGCGCGCACCACTCGTCGACCGCGTCGGTCACCAGCGTGAGCGTCACGCCGCGCGGCTCGGCCGGCGCTTCCGGACGCTCGCAGAAGCCCACGTACGCGGTTCCGCCCACGTGATAGATGCGGCAGGCGCCCTGGTCGCGCGCCAGGCGCAGCCCGAGGATCCGCTCGTAGAAGCCCGCCGTCCGCGCCAGGTCGCGCGTGTCGAGAAAGGTGATCTGCTGGACGATTGGCGGCGCGCTCATCGGGTGCTCCGCCGCCGCTCACGCGTACGAGATGCCCATGATCTCCGCGACGAGCGCCGGGCGCTCCTGGCCCTCGATCTCGACGGTCATCTCCGACGTGACGCGCACGCCGTTGCCGGTGACCTCCTCGGCGCCGGCGATGCGCTGGCGCAGGCGGATGCGCGCGCCCGCGGGCACGGGGCTGATGAACCGCACCTTGTTGGAACCGTAGTTCACGCCGTGGCGCCGCTTCTCGACGCGCATGAGCGTCGCCGCCAGGCGCGGCACGAGCGAGAGGGTCAGGTAGCCGTGCGCGATCGTCTTGCCACCCGGCATGTCGCGCTTCGCGCGCTCGACGTCCACGTGGATCCACTGATGGTCGCCGGTCGCGTCGGCGAACTTGTCGATCATCGCCTGGTCCACGGTGACCCACTCCGACGGGCCGAGCTCGCGCCCCACCAGCCCCAGCAGGTCCTTCGGCGTCTCCACCTTGAGCATGCGCTCCTCCTAGCTCTCGCTCTCCACCCCGTTGATCGCGAAGTCGAAGATCTCGTGGCTCCGGAGCGGGCGCGCGGCGGCGCGCTTCGCGTACGCCGCGGTCAGCGGCCGATTCAGGATGAACGGCACCCGCGCCTCGGCGAGCGCGCCGTGGGTCCGCAGGCGATGGCCCTTCAACCCCGAGAGGTCGTGGTCGGCCGCGGCGGCGCCGATGCACGTGTCGGCGCGGCCGATGACCGCCACGTCCCCCTCGCGGTCCATCGGCAGCGCGAACGTCTTCGCCGCCGCCTCGCGGTCGTGGACCGACTCGACGCCGTCGAGGCTCGTCGCGAGCTTCATCACGTCCGCCGGGCCGAGCCCGCGATGGCAGTAGACTCGCACGAAGCCGCCGAGGGCGCCATGGTGGACGACGAAACGGTCTGTGATCGGGCAGATCACGGTGCTCGTCCCCTTGCCGAAGCGGCGGTCGAGCACGTCCTGGAGCCAGATGACCCGCGGCGAGCCGTCGGCGTTCGACTTGTCGCTCATCCCGTGGTCCGCCGTGAGCGCGACGACGGCGCCGAGGGCGTCGAGCCGGGCGAACATCCGGTCCATGTTCGCGTAGTAGCGGTTCGCCTCGGCCTCGCCCGGCGCGTACTTGTGCTGGATGTAGTCCGTGAGCGAGAGATAGAGGATGTCGGGCCTGCGCTGCTCGAGGAGCCGCACGCCCGCCTCCAGCACGAACAGCGAGAGCTCGGGCGAGTACATGTCGGGCTTCGGCATCCCGACGAACGCGAGCACGTCCTCGATCCCGTGCTCCGCGAGCGTCGTCTGGTCGGCGCACTCCGAGGAGAAATTGACGCTCCCGCCCGCGAGGTCCATGTCCTTGCCGAGCTGCTTGCGGAGCTTGTCCTTCGCGGTGATCGAGACGACCTTCGCGCCGTGGCGCGAGAACTCCGCCATGAGCGTCCGCGAGCGGAGGAGCTCGGGCCCCGTCATCACCATGGCCTCGCCCGTCGCGCGGTCGAGATAGAAGTTGCCAGAGATCCCGTGCACCGCCGGCGGCGCGCCCGTCGTGATGGACATGTTGTTCGGGCACGTGAAGCTCGGCATGTCGCCGTCCGCCACCGTGCCGAAGCCTTGCGTCATGAAGCGCGCCACGGTCGGCACGACGCCGTCCCGCACGCCGCGCTCGAAGTACGCCGGATCGCCGCCGTCGATGCAGACGACGACCACCGCGCGCCTGGGCCAGCGGTACGTGACGCCGTTCAGCGAAACGGCGGGCGTGTCCATCGGGGAGAGGATAGCGCACTCGGCGCCAGGAAGGTGCCGCGTGGCCTCACGGCATCACCCACCCGCCGCTCGGATGGAGCACCTGTCCGGTGAGGTACCGGCCCTCCTCCGCGGCGAGGAACACGACGCAGTACGCGACGTCCTCGACGGCGCCGAGGCGGCGGACCGGCAGCTCCTTGATCCGGCGCGCGCGGTACTCCGGCGTCATGACGGCGCGGCTCATGTCGGTGTCGATCCCGCCCGGCGCGATCGCGTTGACCGTGATCCCGTGCTCGCCCACCTCGTGGGCGAGCGCGCGCGTGAAGCTCTCGACGGCGCCCTTGGTGGCGGCGTAGGCGGCGAAGCCGCCCGTGCCGACGCTCGCGCGCGCGAGCTGCGAGCTGAGATTGATGATCCGGCCGTGGCGCCGCTCGATCATGGCCGGCAGCGCGTGGCGGGTGCAGAGGAGCGTCCCGGTCACGTTGATCGCGAACATCTGGTCGTAGCGGCCCACGGGCGTCTCGTGGAACACGCCCCGCTCCATCACGCCGGCGTTGTTGACGAGGATGTCGAGCCTGCCGAGTCTGCCGAGCGTCGCCTCCACGAGCGCGCGCACCTCGTCCTCGCGCGCGACGTCGGCCTTGAGGGCGAGCGCGCGGCGCCCGAGCTTCTCCAGACCCCGCACGACCTCCGCGGCGGCCGCGGCGCTCGCGCGGTAGTTCACCGCCACGTCCGCGCCCTCGCGCCCGAGCGCCAGCGCGATCGCGCGGCCGAAGCCCCGTCCCGCGCCCGTCACGAGCGCCACGCGCCCGTCGAGTCGTCCCATCGTCACCTCCCCGCCCTCCCCCGCGATCGGGCCCGCACATAGTGGCGCGCCGTCCCCGGCGACGCAAGCCGGCGGGCGCTTCCGGACTCACGCGAGCAGCCGCACGAGCTCGTCCGGCTGGCTCAGCATCGGATAGTGCCCCGTGTCCATCTCCGCCCACGTGGCGCGGAGCCGTTCCGCCGTGCGGCGCTGGTGCGCCTCGGGAGGGTTGCGGCTCGCGCGACAGCGGATCACCGCCGCGGACCATCGGCGCTCCCAGAAATTCCCGAGCTCCATCGGCGCTTCGAGCGCCGCGACCGGGTGGGGCGTGTAGCGCGCGAGCGCCCAGGCTCGCGTGGCGGCGTCGAGATCCGCGAAGAGGCGCTGCTCGGCGTCCTCACGGGAGGGGCCGATCGTCAGCTCGGTCACGGCGGGCGCCGCGGGACGCTTCACGATGTCCGCGACGCGCTCGCCGGGGAGGAGCGCCAGCGCGTCGACGAAGACGAGGCGCGCGATCCGCTCGGCCGCCAGCTCCGCGGCCTTGCAGACGACCATGCCGCCCGCGCTCGTCCCCACGAGCACGACGTCGCGCAGGTCCTCGTAGAACAGCAGCCGGGCCACCTCCTGCGCATGCGTCGCGACCGTGATGCCGTGGCGGACCAGATGATGGCGCTCGGCGCAGCCGTCGAGCGTCGGCGCGTGGACGAGATGTCCGGCGGCGCGCAAACGCCCCGCCACCGGCTTCCAGACCCAGCCGCCCTGATACGCCCCGTGGATCAGCACGAATGTCGCCATCGCGCGCACCTCCGGGACGCGATTCTACCCGACGCGCGGGCCGGGCGGGCGAGCGCGCTCGGCGCGTTCGAGTGACCGTCGGAAGCCGTTGACAGCCCGCGGCGCGCGCCGCATGATTCGGGCGCGCTCGACCCCGACGGCGCGGTCGGGGTGACGATGACGTTCACGGTCTACGGCGCGGGGCGATCGGCGGCGTGACGGGGGCGATGCTCGCGCGCGCCGGCCACGACGTGCTCCTGGTGGACCGCGCGGGCGATCACGTCGCCGCCATGAACGCGGCCGGGGGGGCCGACGATGCCGACGACACTCCTGATGCTGCCGCCCCAGACGGCGACGACGCGCGCGTGGGCCGCGCGCCTCGCGGGGGCGCTGCCGGCGCTCTCGGTCGTGGTCGCCGAGACCGCCGCCGACGCCGCGCGGGCCGTGGGCCACGCCGACGCGGCGTTCGGCACGATGCCGGACGCGCTGCTCCGTGACGCCCGGCGGCTCCGCTGGCTCCAGGCGCCCCAGGCGGCGCCGCCCGCCGGCTACTACACGCCGGCGCTGATCGCGCATCCCGCCCTCGTGACGAACTTCCGCGAGATCTACAACGACCACATCGGCGCCCACATCATGGCGTTCGTGCTCGCGTTCGCGCGCGGGCTCCACCACTACATCCCGCGACAGCTCCGGCGCGAGTGGAAGAAGGAGCCGCCCGACACGGGCGTGATCCACCTGCCCGAGGCCACGGCGCTGCTCGTCGGCGTGGGCGGGATCGGCGCGGAGGCCGCGCGGCTCATGGCCGCCTTCGGCATGCACGTGATCGGCGTGGACGCGCGCCGCCGGGAGGCGCCGCCGGGGGTGCTGAAGCTCGACGGGCCCGAGGCGCTCGACTCGCTCGTGCCGCTCGCGGACTTCGTCATCCTCACCGTGCCGCACACGCCGGACACCGCGGGCTTCATGCACCGTGAGCGCTTCCGCCTGATGAAGCGCACCGCGTTCTTCATCAACATCGGGCGCGGCATGACGACGCGCCTCGACGACCTCGTCGCGGCGCTCCGCGCGGGTGAGATCGCCGGCGCCGGGCTTGACGTCTTCGAGCAGGAGCCGCTGCCGGCCGAGCATCCGCTGTGGACGATGCCCGGCGTCCTCCTGACGCCGCACACCGCCGGCCACGGCCCGTATCTCGATGAGCGGCGATTCGAGATCCTGCTCGACAACAGCCGGCGCTTCCTGGCGGGCCAATCGCTGCGCAACGTCGTGGACAAGGCGAGCTGGTTCTGACGCGGCCGGCGTATACTCCCCTCGCCGAGCCCGGAGGATCCCCATGGAGTTCGGGTTCACCGCCGCCGAGAACGCCTTCGCCGAGGAGGTCCGTCGCTTCCTGGGCGAGACCCCGCCTGACAGCTTCCCGATCGACGGCGTGGACGCCGGCTACGGCTCGGGAGCGCACTCGCGCGCGTTTCTCCAGGCGCTGGCCGGGCGGGGCTGGATCAGCATGGGTTGGCCCACGATGTACGGTGGCCAGGCCCAGCCGATGTTCTTCAAGCTCGTCCTGCTCGAGGAGCTGGCGCTCGCCGGCGCGCCCTTCGGACCGCTGGCCGGCTGCTGGCAGACGGCCGACGCGATCATCGGCTTCGGCGGAGAGCGCCTGCGCCGCGAGCTCCTGCCGGCGATCGCCCGCGGCGAGGCGACCTTCTGGCAGGGCTACAGCGAGCCCGACGCGGGGTCGGATCTGCTCGCGCTCAAGACCGAGGCCCGCCGGGACGGCGACCACTACGTGATCCGCGGCCACAAGATCTGGTCGAGCCACGCCGGCATCTCGACCCACGGGCTCGTCTTCTGCCGCACGAGTCGCGAGGCCCGGCGGAGCCGCGGCTTCAGCATGTTCGTGGTGCCGAACGGGACGCCCGGGATGGACATCCGTCCGATCCGGAGCCTGACCGGCGGCGTCTATCACTACGAGGTCTTCCTCGATGACGTGCGGGTCCCGGCCGAGCTCATGCTCTGGCCCGAAGGCGAGGGCTTCCAGGCCCTCCTGAACGGCCTCGACGCCGACCGCTTCTGGGGGCGCTTCTACAAGGCCCCGGCGCTCGAGCGCGTGCTGCGGCGGCTCGTGGAGTACGCGAACACGACGCGCGTCGGCGACGCGCCGCTGGCCTGCGATACCGCCGTGCGGCGGCGGCTGGCCGGGATCGCCGCCGAGATCGCGGCGCTGAGGATGCTCTTCTACCGGGCGGCGTGTCTGCTCCGCGACGGCACGCCCATCACCTACGAGACGGCGGTCGCCAAGGTCTACGCCGACGAGACGGGCCAGAAGCTCGCGCGGCTCGGCATGGACCTGCTCGGGCCGTGGGCGCCGCTGCGCCCGGGCTCACGCGAAGCCCGGCTCGGCGGCGAGATCTCGCACGCGTACCTGACGAGCCTCGGCCACACGATCGCCGGCGGCACCGCCGAGGTCCTGCGCACCACGGTGGCGGTGCGCGGGCTCGGCCTGCCCGCCGAGCCGCGAGCGCGCTGAGCACGCTTCCCGTGGACTTCCGTCCCTCGCCCGCCCAGCAGCTCCTCGTGTCCACCGCGCGCGAGTTCCTCCGCAAGCACTGTCCGCCCGAGCTCGTCCAGCGCGTGGCGCTCGACGCGCGCGGCTTCGACGACGCGCTCTGGCGGCGGATGGCCGAGCTGGGCTGGCCCGGGCTCCTGATCCCGCCCGAGCTCGGCGGCAGCGGCGGCTCGCTGCTCGACGTCATCCTGCTCGTCGAGGAGATGGGGCGCGCCGGCGTGCCGGGGCCGTTCGTCACCAGCGCCGTGGCCGCCACCTCGCTGCTGCTGGCGGCGGGCAGCGCCGACCAGCAGAAGCGCCGGCTCCCCGCGATGGCGGCCGGTGAGCGCATCGTGAGCGTGGCGCTCGTGGACGACGGCGGCTCGTACGATCTCGGCGCGATCGCGCTCGCCAGCGAGGCGCCCGGCCGGCTCAGCGGGCGCAAGCTCTTCGTCGAGGACGCCCACATCGCCCACGAGCTGATCGTCGTCACGCGCACGGGCCGCGGCCTCGGGCTCCTCCTGCTGCCCACGGACCGCCCGGGCGTCGCGCGGCTGCCGCTCGACACGATCGGTGCCGAAAAGCTCTTCGAGGTCGCGTTCGACCAGGTGGAGGTGCGCGCCGATGACCGGCTGGGCGCTGGCGACGCGCGCGAGGCGCTGGTGGCGACGCTCCAGGCGGCAGCGCTCGCGCGCACCGCGGAGATGGTGGGCGGCGCCCAGCGGCTGCTCGAGCTCGCCGTCGAGCACGCTCGAACGCGCGTTCAGGGTGGCCGGCCGATCGGCGGCTACCAGGCCATCCAGCACGCCTGCGCCGATCTCGTGCGCGACGTGGACGCCTCGCGCGGGCTGCTGTACGCCGCGGCCTGGAAGCTGGCCAAGGGCGAAGCAGCAGGGAGCGATGTCGCCATGGCCAAGGCCTACGCGGGCGAGGCGTGCCTGGCGGTCGCCCGCCGCGCGCACCAGATCTTCGGCGCCATGGGGTACTGCGAGGAGCACCCGCTGCATCTCCTGCACAAGCGGATCCACGCCGCCAGCCTGGACTTCGGCGACGTCCCGCTCCACCTGGAGGCGGTCGCGCGCGCGATCGGGCTCCGCGAGTGCAAAGGTTGACGCGCGAGCCCGCCGGGTGTTAAGGCACGCGTCGTGAAGCTCAGCGTCGAGTTCCCGAGCGTGGCGTACCGCGAAGGCGCGGGCGCGGTCGCTCGCCTGGCCCGGGCCATCGAGCAGATCGGCTACGACCACATCGACGTGTTCGACCACGTGGTGATGGGCTACCCGATCGCCGGGCGCCCCACCGGCCCCTACCCGCCGACCATGCCCATCCTCGAGGCGCTGATGACGCTCGCGCACCTCGCCGCCGTCACCTCGCGCGTGACGCTCGGTACCGAGGTGCTCGTGCTGCCGCAGCGCCACCCGACGCTCGTCGCCAAGCAGGTGAGCACGCTCGACACGCTCTCGGGCGGCCGCGTGCGCCTCGGCGTCGGCGTCGGCTGGCAGAAGTCGGAGTACGAGGCGCTCGGCGAGGACTTCGGGACGCGCGGCGCGCGCATGGACGAGTGCATCCGGCTCCTGCGCGCCTACTGGGGCGACGCGCAGGTGGACGTCGCGGGCAAGCACTACCGCGTGACGGCGATCGCCATGGAGCCGAAGCCGCCGCAGGGCCGCCAGCTCCCCATCTGGATCGGCGGGGCGTCCGAGCCCGCCTGGCGCCGCGTGGGCCAGCTCGGCGACGGCTGGCTCGCGGGCGGGGCCATCGACGCGGCCAGCGCCCGGCGCGCCCTGGATTCGATCCGCCGCCACGCCGAGGCGGCCGGCCGCGATCCCGGCGCCATCGGCCTGCAGAGCATGACCGCGCCGCCGCCCAAGGACGCTACGGGCCGACGCTTCTACGCCGAGCCCGACCGCGTCGTCGCCCGTATCGCCGAGTTGTGCGCGATGGGCTTCGGGTGGGTCTCGCTCAACGCGACCGCCATCTTCCAGGCCGGTGCGCGCTCCGTGGACGCGATGGTAGACGCGCTCGGCGCGCTACACGCGAAGGTCCGCGCTGAGGTGGGTTAACGCGAAAGCGTTCTCACGCCGCCGCCAGGAAAGGGGCGGGTCGCGCGAGCGGCGGGAGGTCGGTCACGAAGCACGGCACCTCGCCGAGGTGGGGGTAGCTCACGGAGTGGCGCTGCATCCCGCTGGCGACGGGGTCCACGCCGGTGCGCTCGAGCGCCGGCGCGGTCAGGAGCAGGTACGCGCTCCCGCCGACCGTGTTCTTCAGCAGGCGATGGACGAGGATGACGTCCGGCCCGGCGACGCGCGAGCGCCCCCCGACCGTCTGCCGGACGAAGCGCCCGTGGTGGACGACCAGCTTGAGGTCCAGGTTCGGCACGTCGCTACAGGCGCGGCACGCGCAGCTGTCGTCACCCGCCAGTCGCCGCTGCTCCTCCTTGAACACGGCGAACGCGTCGGCGAGCAGAGCCGGCAGCGCGCTGCCATCGGGCATCGCCCCGTCGGCGCCGATGGCGAAGACGGCGTCGCCCTCGAGCTCCTGGATCTCCAGCGGAGGCGAGAGCCGGCGCATCACCGCTTCCAGGAGCACGCCGGTGACTTGCGCCCCGTGCTCCAGCTCGGTGCCGGCGACGAACGCGGTGAATCCGGAGATGTCGGCCAGGACCAGAAAGCCCGCCTCGGCCCGGATGTCCTCGCTCATGTCCCGGTCTCCTTTCCTGCTACTCTTGAGACACCGGACGGGGGCGCGTGTGAAAGGCTTTGGCCCTCCCCTCCCCTGAGCCCCCCGGACGCCGTATCGATCTTTGGACATTGTCGGTCGCCGTTACGACGCGAATACTCCATATCAGCAGCGGTGCCCAACTTCGCCTTCATCGACGGCCAAAATCTCCACCTCGGCATCGCCGAGCTCGGCTGGAGGGTGGACTGGCGGCGGTTCCGCACCTACCTCGAAGAACACTATCGCGTAGGCTGCGCCTACTACTTCGTCGGATACATCCCCAATAACCAGGCTCTGTACACGAGGCTCCAGAACGCGGGCTATACGCTGGTCTTTAAGCCAGTCAGCTATCGCGGCGATGCCAAGCCGAAAGGGAACGTGGACGCCGAGCTAGTGCTCCAGGCGATGATCGAGTATCCCCACTATGTCCGGGCGGTCGTGGTCACCAGCGACGGGGATTTTGGCTGCCTGGTCCGCTACCTCTATGAGCAGGCGAAGCTGGAGCGTGTGCTCAGTCCCAACAGAAAGGGCTGCTCTGCACTCTTGAAGCGGGCAGCCCGCGAGAGACTCGACTTCCTCGAGGACGCCAAGAGGAAGGTCGAGTACAAAAGCTGAAGGGGCACCCCCTCAGGACGTTACCTGAAAGCGTACCCCTTCCTGGTGATCCTGACCCGTAGGCTACTCGTATACGCGGCCCTGTCAAGGGCAACTGTCGTTTCGCGGCGGCTCCGCGCGGGAAGTCAACGAGGAGCGCCGCGCGCGAAAGGGCGTCAAGGCCGCTCGGCGCCTCCTACGGCAGCAGGTCGGCGACGATGACACTCACCCCCGGCGCCGCC
>DATFVL010000262.1 GCA_035260325.1 Candidatus Methylomirabilota bacterium
GGGCCCGCAGCAACGTTTGCACGTCGTGCTCGCGTCGCTCGATTTCCTTCATGAGACGAGTGATCGTAGCCTTCTGGGCGGCGATCAATCGATCAATGTCACGCATCTTGGCCATGAACCCTTATAACACGATCTGGGCGAAATCTCGCAACTAGCCGCGCGGCTATCGCCCGAATGCGGGGTTCTGTTCAATATCTGCTCGGCGCATTATCTACACGGTGTGGATAACTTAAATGGCCCGGAATAGGTCGATTTCGCTCTATCCGTTGCGGCCCGACGAGGTAGTCAAGGCGCTCCTCGCCACGCCCCATCGCAACCCCTCTAAGGTGAAGAAGCGCAAGAAGAAGCAGCGTGCTCGGAAGAAGAATAGCTAAACACAATGCAATCGGCGCATTCACGGTAAGTACCTGTAGTTATGGACGAAGGCAGTTTTGTCAAAGATACAATTGCCAATCTCCGGGTCCCCGCCCCCCGGGCTATAATCCCCTCGGCCGTCACCAACCCCGTTCCAGGGAGGAGCCGATGGGAGAGATGAAGGAATTCGCGGGCCTGTTCTACCGGGAGGGCGCGCTCGATCCGAAGACGTTGCAGCTGGTGGCGCTCGCCGCCATGGCCGCCGCCGGCTGCACCTCCTGAGTGCCGGGACGCTTCGCGGCCGCGAAGCAAGCCGGCGCCACCGAGGACGAGATCAGCGAGACGCTCATGTACGCGATGCGCGGCGCGGCGCGCGCCACGTGGAGCACCATCAAGTACATCCCGGGCGTCGAGGATCTGAACAAGGAGTGGAAGACGAAGTTCGAGCGGGAGAAGCGATAGACGCCCCTCGCCTCGCGCTGGAGAGGCTGTCGAAGCGGTTCGGCGACCGGCTGGCCCTCGACGGCCTCTCCCTCACCCTCCCCCCGGGGGAGATCTACGGCCTGATCGGCCCGAACGGCTCGGGCAAGACCACGACGGTCAAGCTCACCACCGGCCTCTACCAGCCGACGGACGGCCGCGTCGTCGTGGACGGCGTCGACCTCCAGCGGGAGCCCGAGCGCGCCAAGCGGCTCCTCGGCTACGTGCCCGACGAGCCCTTCGCCTACGATCGGATGTCGGGCCGGGAGTTCCTCCACCTGGTCGGCGCGCTGTGGGACGTCCCGGCGCGCGAGCGCGCGCGGCGGATCGACGAGCTGGCCGCGACCTTCGCGGGCCTCGCCGAAACCCTGGACGGCCACGTCGAGAGCTACTCGCGCGGCAACCGCCAGAAGGTCGCCATCGTCGCCGCGCTCCTGCACCGCCCGCGGCTCCTCGTCATCGACGAGCCGATCGTCGGCCTCGACCCCGAGAGCGCCCTCCGCGCGCGCGAGCTCCTGCGCGAGTTCGCGGCGGCGGGCGGCGCGGCGCTCGTCTGCACCCACACCCTCTCCTTCGCCGAGGCCGTCTGCCACCGGGTCGGCCTGCTGCGCGACGGGCGGCTCGTGGCCGAGGGCGATCTCGCGTCGCTCCGCCGGCGCGCGACGCGGGAGGGCTCGCCCGGGGAAGCCTCGCTGGAGGGCCTCTATCTCCACTTCGCGGGTCGTCGCTAGGCTCCTCGCCCGGCGGCTCGTGGCGCTGCGCGCCCTCCTCGCGGCCGGCGACGCCGCGCAGGACGTCGTCGTCGCCGGGTTCGTCTTGATCTTCGGTCTCGTCGTCGTGGGGGAGTACTTCGTCTTCGAGCGGGCGCTCGAGGCCCTCCACCCGCTCCGGCTCGCGGGCACGGCGCTCTCGCTCTACTTCCTCGAAAGCCTCATGGGGCTGATCCTGATCATCTCCCTCGTCAGCTACGTCGCCTCCGGCCTCTGGGTGCATTTCCGCGCGGCGGACACGCGCCTCCTGCGCGCCTCCCCCCTGCCGCTCGGCGCGCTCTACCTCCTGCGCTCGCTGGAGACGTTCCTGGTCACCTCCTGGGCGCTCGCGATCGTGGGCCTCCCCGCCCTCGCGGCGCTCGGCGTCGCCCACGCGCGAGGCCCCGGGTTCTACGCGACGGGCCTCGTCGTCCTGCTCCTCTTCGCGGCGCTCACCGGCGCGGCGGGGGCCCTCCTCACCGCCGCCGCGGGCGCCCTCTTCAGGCGCTCGCCCACGCGACGGGTCGTCGCGGCCACGGTCGTCGCGCTGCTCGCGGTGTTCGCGGCCCTGGTCGGCCGGAACGTCATCCCGTCCACGGGCGACTTCTACACGATCTTCGAGCCGGGCATCCTCAACGGGAAACCCGCCTCGATCAAGTTCGTCGAGGCGAAGTTCGCGCGCTGGCCGAGTCACCCGTTCGCGGCGGCGCTGCACGACGCGGCGACGGGCTCCCACGCGGGCTCGCCCGCGACGCGCGCGGCGCTCTGGCTTCTGCCCGCGGGGGCGCTGCTCCTCGCGGCGACGGCCGGCCGCGCGCTCTACCGGCGGGCGCTCCCCGCCATCGCCGAGAGCTTCGTCGTGACGGGCGGGGGCGCGACGGCGGCGGTGGGGGCGCGCGAGTTCCCGCGACGGCTGCGGGGGCCGATCGGCGCCCTCGTGGAGCGCGACGTCCTCGCGCTGGCCCGGAACCCGCACGAGCTCGGCCGCGCGGCCTTCATCGGCTTCCTGCTGCTCCTCTATACCTCCTTCGTCTTCGTCGCGCCGCTCCGCGAGGTCGCCGACCGCCCGACCGCGGTCGCCCGCCTCCTGCTCCTCAACGTCCTCGCGTCGGGCTACTTCCTCACCGCCTTCGGGCTCCGCTTCGTCTTCCCGAGCACGTCGCTCGAGGGGCGGGCGGCGTGGGTCCTCTTCTCGAGCCCGGTGAGCCTGACGCGGCTCTTCGCGGCGAAGCTCGCGCTCTACGCGACGCTGCTCGGGCTCGCGGTCGTGCCGATCGCGCTCGCGGGGACGCTCCGCCTCGTCGGCGACCCGGTGCTCGTCGCGACGACCGCGGCGCTCCTCGTCATGCTCGCCGCGACTGCTGCTACACTGCTGCTGGCCTTCGGCGCGGCGTGGCCCGATTTCCGCGAGCCGAACCCCGAGTCGCTCTCGACGAGCGCCGGCGGGCTCCTGGCGACGCTCGTGTGCCTCGCGTACGTCGCGCTCGTCGGCTGGGCCGCCCGGGGCGCCGCGCTCGCGCGGAGCGAGGGCGGCAGCGTCGCGCCGTGGCTCGCCGTCGTCGCGGTGGTCTCGGGGCTCCTGGTCGCGGGCGCGCTCGCGCTTGCACGCCGGCGGCTCCGCACGCTCGAGGTCGCGTGAGCGACCGGGGCCGGGCGAGCCGCAGGACGTCGCGGGGCCGCAGTGCGAGCCGCAGCCGCAAGGCGAGGCGAGCCTGGGATCGAGTCCCCGCCGTCCGAGGCGAGCGAAATCCAAAGGAGGCGCTGATGGCAGCCGGGGAAGCCCCGATCAAGCAGGCGGTGAAGTGGCTCGACGAGCAGCTCCACGACAACCCCGCCGCCGACCGTCTGAAGCTCGTCGACGAGGCCTCGCGGCGCTTCGACCTGACACCCCTCGACGCCGACTTCCTGCTGCGTCAGATGGCCGAGCGCGGCAAGAGCCGTTGAGCGAGCCGCAGGCCCGCGACGTCCGGGAGCAGTTCGGCCCGAGCGCCCAAGCGTACGTGGCGAGCGCCTCGCACGCCGGCGGCGCCGACCTCGACACGCTCCTCGCCTGGGGCCGGGCCCGCCGGCCGGCGCGCGTGCTCGACCTCGCCACGGGCGGCGGCCACACGGCGCTCGCCTTCGCGGGCCTGGCGGCGCGCGTCGTGGCGTTCGACCTGACCGAGCCCATGCTCCGCGCGGCGCGGGCGTTCATCGCCGGCCGCGGCGCGGCCAACGTCGGGTTCGTCGCCGGGAACGTCGACGCGTTGCCCTTCGGCGACGGCGCGTTCGACGTCGTCACGTGCCGCCTCGCGGCCCACCATGTCGCCGACGTCGCGGCGGCGGTGCGCCAGGTCCACCGGGTCCTCCGCCGCGGGGGCTCCCTCCTCCTGCAGGACATCCTCGGCCACGACGACCCCGGCGCGCACGCGTTCGTCACCGAGGTCGAGCGGCGCCGGGACCCCTCGCACGTTCGCGCCTATCGCGCGGTCGAGTGGCGGGCGTTCCTGCGGGCGGCGGGGCTCACGGTGATGGACGAGGCGATCGTCACGAAGGAGTGCGTCTGGGACGACTGGACGGCGCGGACGCGGATGACCGCCGAGGCGCGGCGGGACCTCGAGGCGTTCGTCCGCCGGGCGCCCGAGCGCTACCGGAGCGCCTTCGACTTCAGGCTCACCGGCGACGCCGTCGAGGCCTTCAGCGTCCGGACGCTCCTGCTGCGCGCCGAGCGCGACTAGGACTGGGCCGGGCCGCTAATTTAGATCGGCCGTCTCGCAGGTGTCGGATGACCCGTTCGAGCGTGTCATCCAGCCGGATCGTCGGCTCCCATCCCGTCACGGCCTTGATCTTCCGGATGTCGGGGACGCGCCGCTGCATGTCCTCGAAGCCCACCGCGTAGGCGTCCTCGTAGGGGACGAACCGGATCCGGCTCTTCTCCCCGTCACCGCCGGAGCCCCGGCGTCCGCCGAGCCGGTCGACGGCGGCCAGGACGCGTCGCGCGAGGTCGAGAATGGTCACTTCATCGGCCGAGCCCACGTTGAAGACCTGACCCACGGCCTCAGGGCACTCGGCGAGCAGGATGAGCGCGCGGACGACGTCTTCGACGTCGCAGAAGCATCGGCTCTGCTGGCCGTCGCCGTACACCGTGATGGGCTCGCCGCGCAGCGCCTGGCTCACGAACCGCGGCACCACCATCCCGTACTGGCCGGTCTGGCGGGGCCCAGTGGTGTTGAAGAGGCGGCCGATGACCACCGGGAGCCCACGCTGCGCGTGATAGGCGAGGCCGAGGAACTCGTCGACCATCTTGGACGACGCGTACGACCAGCGGCTGCGCGAGGTCGGTCCGAGGACCACGTCGTCGTCCTCGTTGAAGGGGACGTTCTTGCTCTTGCCGTAGACCTCGGACGTCGAAGCGATCAACACCTTGACACGGTAGCGAAGCGCGGCCTTGAGGACGGCTTCGGTGGCGAGCACGTTCGTCTCGATGGTCCGGACCGGATCCTCGACGATCAGCTTGACGCCCACCGCCGCAGCGAGATGGAAGATGACGTCGCATTCGCTGGCCAGACGGTCCAGGACGACCTGATTCGTGATTGTCTCGATGGCGAAGTGGAACGACCCCCGGCTCTGGCCGGCCGCCGCCTTCTCGACGAGGCGCTGGATGTTCTCGAACCGGCCGGTCGAGAGGTCGTCGATGACCGTCACGCGACAGCCCCGCTCTACCAGGGCGTCGGCCAGATGGGAGCCGACGAACCCGGCGCCGCCCGTGATCAGCACGCGCTGCCAGGACGTCGAGCGAGAGCGCTGGTCGATACTCATGCCCTATTGCAGTCGAGCATAGCTACTTAATCTATGTTAGCCGACCGGGCTGGAGGCGGGTTCATCCTTTCGCGGGGTTCGAGCCCGGGGCGTTCCTCACGTGGATGGTCTTCGCTTGAAACGCACGATCGTCGCGCCCCACCCCCCTCTTTCCGGACGCGCGTCCGCGTAGGAGGCGACCAGCGGGTGGCGGGCGAGCAGCGACTGGACGATCGCGCGCTGGACGCCCGCACCGCGGCCGTGGATCAGCCGCACCTCGGCGAAGCCGCGCGCGTGGGCGGCCTCGAGGTACTCCGCGACGACGGAGGGAACGTCGCGCGGCGCGAACGCGTGAAGGTCGAGGGCGTCCTCGATCGGGACGCGGACGGGCTCCTCCGGCTCGCCGCCTACAGCCGTGGCCCTTCCAGCACGTGCTGCTTCCAGTGGTCGAAGCTCAGGAGATCCTCCCCCGAGAGCTTGCACTGTCAGAAGGTCGCCGCGCGCTCGAAGAACGCGACGTCCACGACGCCGACGTTCTCCGCGCGCGCCGTCTCGGCGACCTTCTGGGCGACCATCTGGCGGACGAACGGGATCGGGATCCGGCCGAGCCGGCGGAGGACCTCGTCGGTGCAGCGGATGCGCGTGCCCGGGAGCACCGGCCCCTCGGCGACGCCCGCGTCTGCCTCGCGCTCCGGGTGCTCGCACGTCTCGGGGACGAGCTGTTGCAGGCGGAGCGACACGTACTCCGTCACCCACTGCTGGATCCCGCGCTTCAGAGCCTCGTCGCCGGGCCCGAGACTCCGAAGCTTCTCGTCGACGCCGCCGAGCAGGCGCTCCAGCCGGCCGAGCCTCGCCTCGAGCGCGGCCAGCTGCTCGCCGATGCCGTGCGGATCCATGCGCTCCTCGCTCGGGCCACCCACGATTCTATCCGTCCTCGCGGTCCCCCCTACAACGGTCGCTCACGCGAGCACGGGACGCCGCGTGCGCCAATCCGTGAGGCGCTGGTAGGCGTCGCCCGCGCGCATCACCGTGGCCTCGTCGAACGGCCGCCCGACGAGCTGCATGCCGATCGGGAGCCCGCCCTGCGTGAAGCCGCACGGCACCGAGCAGGCCGGGTGCCCGGAGAAGTTGAAGGGGCGCGTGAGACGGATCAGCGCCGAGCGCACGTCGGAGGCGCCGTCGCCCAGGATCGTCGTCTTCTCGCCGAGCACCGGCGCCGGGATCGGTGTCGCGGGCGCCAGGAGCACGTCGCGCCGGGCGAGCACCGCGTCCATCTCCTGGCGGACCAGCTGGCGCACCTGCTGGGCGCGGACGTAGTGGACGCCGCTCACGAAGGCGCCCATCCTGAGCCGCTCCCGCACGTCGGGCTGATACTCCGCCGCGCGTGTTCTCATCCAGTCCGCGTGGTACGCGAGGGCCTCGGTCGCGACGATCGCGAACGACGCCGAGGGCACGTGCACCACCTCGGCGAGGTTCACCTCGTCCACGACGGCGCCGGCCTGCTCCAGCGTCTTCGCGGCCTTCTCGACGGCCGCCCGGACCTCGGGCGCCGCGACGTCGGTGAAGTGGGCGCGCAGGAGGCCGACGCGGAGCCCCTTCACGTCGCCCGTGAGCGCGGCCGCGTAGTCGGGCACGGGCAGCACGCTCGTCGTCGGGTCGGCGGGGTCGTAGCCGGCCATCGCGCCGAGCATGAGCGCGCAGTCCTCGACCGTACGCGCCATCGGCCCCGCGTGGTCCATGGACCAAGAAAGGGGGAGCACGCCCGCGCGGCTCACGCGCCCGTACGTTGGCTTGACGCCGCTGATCCCGCAGAGCGAGGCGGGGATGCGGATCGAGCCGCCGGTGTCCGAGCCGAGGGCGCCCGGCACGAGCGCCGCCGCGACGGCGACCCCCGAGCCCGAGGAGGAACCTCCTGCGATGCGGTGGGCGTTACGATCCCACGGGTTCCGCGCGTCGCCGTAGTGGGCATTGAGCCCCTCGGGCCCGTAGGCGAACTCGTGCATGTTGAGCTTGCCCAGCACGATGAGCCCCGCCACCGCCAGGCGCGCGACCACCGTGGCGTCCTGCGCCGGCACGAAGTCGGCGAGGATCTTGGAGCCGCCCGTGGTCCTGACGCCCTCGGTGTTGTAGAGGTCCTTCGGTCCGTAGGGCACGCCGAGGAGCGGGCCCGCCGCGCTGCCGGCCATCAGCCGCGCCTCGGCGGCCCTCGCGGCGTCGACCGCCTGCTCGCCGCACACGGTGATGAACGCCTTGAGCCGGCCGTCGAGCGCCGTGACGCGCTCGAGGTGGGCGCGGACGACCTCCACGGGAGAGACTTCTTTCCTCGCGATCATGCGGCCGAGCTCGGCCATCGAGCGCCAGACGAGGTCCTGCACGTCAGATCACGCGGTACTGCGTGGCGGGCTCGACCTCCCGCAGCGGCATCGTCTCCAGGCGCGCCAGGAGCTCGAGGGCGCGGGCCAGCGCGGGCCGGACGGCTTCGAGCTCGGCGTCGCTCCAGTCGAATCCGGAGAGCCGCGTCATGCGTCGCAGGGTGTCGAGGTCTATTTCCATGGGCGGGAGCATACCACTAGAATGAGGGGGCATGGCCCTTGCGCTGACGATCCTGACCGACCCGCGCGATCCCGGGGCGCGCCGCGCGCTCGACCTGGCGCCCGGGACCTCGATCCTCAAGGCCGCCCAGGCGGGCGGCGTCGACATCACCGCCACGTGCGGCGGTCGCGGGCGCTGCACGTCGTGCCGGGTCAAGTTCGTCGCCGGCGCCCCGCCGCCGCCGACGATCATGGACGAGGTCCAGCTCGGCGACGACCTCGTGCGCGAGGGCTACCGCCTCTCCTGTCAGTGCGTGCCGAGCGAGCCCGTGACCGTGCAGGTGGCGCCGCCCCTCGAGGAGCTCTCCTTCCAGATCCTCGGCGCGGGCGCCGGTCCGAGCACGTTGAGCCGTGTCCGCCTGGACTCGGGAATCCAGAAGCAGGTGGTCAAGGTCGCGCTGCCCCGCGAGGAGCACCACCAGACCTCCGACCTCGAGCAGCTGTGTGCCGCCGTGGGAGTCACTCCAGCGGACGTCGGTACCGGCGTCCTCCAGGGTCTGCCGGCGGCGCTCCGCGACGATCCCGACGGCGTCACGGTGACGACGTTCACGGCCGGCGCCGACCGACCGCTCACGCGCGTCCTCGCCGTCGAGCGCGGCGACACCGCGGGGATGAAGTTCGGCCTCGCGGTGGACGTCGGCACGACGAGCGTCGTCACCACGCTGCTGGCGCTCGACTCGGCCGAGCAGCTCGCGTCGGTCTCGAGCCTGAACCCCCAGGCGGTCTTCGGCGGCGATCTCATGTCCCGCATCGCCTTCGCCCAGTTCAACCCGGCGAACCTCCGGAAGCTCCACGGGCGCATCGTGGCCCTCCTGAACCAGCACATCGGCGAAGTCTGTCGCGAGTCGGGCGTGCTCGCCAAGTGGATCCACAAGGTGGTCGTCGTCGGCAACACGTGCATGCACCACATCCTGCTCGGCATCGACCCCTCGCACGTGGGGCTGGCGCCCTACGCGCCGGTCATGCGCCACCCGCTCGTGCTGCCGGCGCGCGACCTGTTCCTCAAGCTCGGCCCCGAGGTGCCCGTCTGCCTCCTGCCGATCGTCGCGGGCTTCGTCGGCGCCGACGCCGTCGCCGTCGCCCTCGCGACGCGCATCTACGACAGCGCCGAGGTGAGGATCGCGGTCGACATCGGCACGAACGGGGAGGTCATCCTGGGCTCGCGCGACCGCCTCTGGGCCTGCTCGGCGCCGGCCGGCCCCGCGCTCGAGGGCGGCCAGATCCGCCACGGGATGCGCGGCGCGCTCGGCGCGATCGACCGCGTGGTGGTCGGCGACGACATCCGCGTGCACACGATCGGCGAGGGCCCGGCGCTCGGCATCTGCGGCTCGGGCCTCGTCGACCTCGTCGCGGGGCTCCTCGACGCCGGCGTGATCGACTGGACGGGGCTCATCCAGGTCGAGGGACGCGAGCGGCTCGCCCCGAAGCTCGGCGCGCGTGTCGAGCTGCGCGGCGAGGAGCGCCTCGTCGTCGTCGTGCGCTCGGGCGAGGCCGGCGCCCCCCGCGAGATCGTCCTCACCCAGGACGACGTCCGCCAGGTGCAGCTCGCCAAGGGCGCGATCGCCTCGGGGGTGGCGATGCTCCAGCACGTCGCGGGGATCCCGCGCGCGCGCGTGGCCGAGCTGATGCTCGCGGGAGGCTTCGGCAACTACATCTCGATCCCGAGCGCCCTCCGCATCGGCCTGATCCCGGCCCTCCCGAAGGAGACGATCCGCTACGTCGGCAACGCGGCCTCGCTCGGCGCCCAGCTCTGCCTGCTCTCCGAGACCGAGCGGGCGCGCGCCGCCGAGGTCGCGGCGCGGATCGAGCACGTCTCCCTCGCCGCCCATCCGGACTTCGAGTCGATCTTCGTGGACGCGATGAACTTCCCGCGCGGGTCATGAAGGCGACGATCCCCGTCAAGGTCGTTGGCTTCGAGGTCGGCGCGGTCAGCCAGACACTCGACGCGCGCTGGCTCATGGCGTACGCGGCCGGGCTCGGCGAGACCGACCCGCGCTACTACGACACCGAGGCGCCCGGCGGGCCCCTCGCGCACCCGATGTTCGCCGCCTGCTACGAGTGGACGGTCGCGCTCACGCTGCGCGCGAAGACGCTCAAGGCGGAGCTCCTGCCGCGGAGCGTCCACACGAGCCACCACCTCGTCATCCACCGGCGGCCCGAGGCGAGCGATCGCCTCCTCACGCGCGGCCAGGTCGTCGCGGTCAAGCCCGTCCGCGCGGGGACGCTCCTCGTCACGCGCTACTCCACGGTGGACCGGAACGGGCGGCCCGTCACGACGACCGAGTACGGTGCGATCTTCCGGGGCGTGACGTGCGAGGGCGAGGCGGAGGCCGGCGTGCCGGCGCTTGCCCGCCCAACCGCCCCCGCCGGCGACGAGGTCCGCTGGAGCTCGGCCGTGCCGGTCAGCACCCAGGCCGCCCACGTCTACAGCGAGTGCGCGCGCATCTGGAACCCGATCCACACCGACGCCGCGGTGGCGCGCGCGGCCGGGCTTCCCGGCCTCATCCTCCACGGCACCGCCACGCTCGCCCTCGCGGTGTCGCAGGTCATCAAGCAGGACCTCGGCGGCGACCCCAGGCGCGTCAGCGAACTCAGTGCGCGGCTGACGGGCATGGTCAGCATGCCCTCGACCCTCACGGTGCGCGGCCGCGGGCGCGCCGGCGACGTCATCGCCTTCGACGCGGTGGACGAGCGCGGCGAGGCCGTGCTGAGCGACGGGATCGTCCGCGGATGAAGCAGATGAGCCGGCGCGAGCGTCTCCAGGCCGCGATCAACCGCGAGCCGGTGGACCGGATCCCCTATGCCGTCTGGCGTCACTTCCCCAGCGTGGACCACTCGTCCGCGGGGCTCGCCCAGGCGACGCTCCGCTTCCACGAGCGCTACGGCTCGGACTTCATCAAGATCACGCCACGCGGCGGCTACGCGGTCGAGGCGTGGGGGTGCGTCGAGGGCGCCGAGCTCCGGCCCGACGGTCACCGGCCGTGCGCCCGCTGCGCCGTGCGCGACGCCGCGGACTGGAAGAAGATCCGTCCGCTCGACCCGGAATCGGCACCCGGCTGGAGCGAGCACCTCGAGACGATCGTCCGCATGGGCTTCGACCGCCGCATCGGCGATGCACCCGTGCTACCGACACTCTTCTCGCCCCTCTCCCTGGCGCGGAAGCTCTCCGGCGACCGGCTGGCTCACGACCTCCGTGAACACGCGGGACCCGTCACGGATGCCCTCGAGGCGATCGCCGAGACAGTCGTGCGGTTCGCGGAGCGGGCGCTCACCGAGGGCGTCTCCGGCATCTTCTACTCGATCCAGGCGGCGAGCCGCTCCGCGAATTCCGAAGAGGACTACGCCCGGTTCGGCGAGCCCTACGATCGGCGGGTGCTCGAGTCCGTGAGCGGCAAGTCCCGCCTGACGATCGTCCACTGTCACGGCGACCGGCTGATGTTCGACCGGCTCGCGTCGCTGCCCGGCCACGCGTGGAACTGGGACGACCGCGCCGCCGGCCCCGCGCTCGGCACGGTGAAGGCGATGACGGTCGGCGCCGTCCTCGGCGGGCTCGATCAGTGGAAG